>CAMWYI010000042.1 GCA_947178455.1 uncultured Alistipes sp.
CGTCACGCCCGCGTCGCGTCCCGTCGAGGCGACGTACTGACTGATGTTCTTCTTGCCGTCGATGTAAGGCGAAATCATCGTGGGCAGTCCGCCCGACACTTCCTTGCAGTAGCGTCCCAAACTGGCGTAAAGGTCGACGATGCTGCCCGTGTTGCGGCTACACTCCTGCGAGATGTACCACCCCGCGAACGAGCGGTGGTGGCCGTAGCGGCTCCACACTTCGTCGATGACCTTTTTGTTGAGCTCCACCTCTTCGACGTATTGACCGGCGGCCCAGTACTTGCCCGAATCGTAAAGCCCGAACCAAAAGTTCATGCCCCATTTGTCGCTCAACCGGAGGAACATGTCCACCAAGTCGACGGGCGGCGTGTAGCAGCCCTCTTCGGCCGTGAGCGTGGTCGAGGGGAAAGTCTGCCAGCGTTTGTAGCCGCAGCGAATCAGGATGACGGTGTCGATGCCGGCTTTCCGCATGTACTCGAAATCGCGGTCCCACTCCTTTTCGCCCCAGTTCTGGTGGGGGATGTCGTGGCTGATTTCGTCCAAAAAGGTTCCCTTTATGCGCATAATTTTATTCGTTGTTTAAGTTCTCCAAAAAAGTCGTTTGTTCGTGCACAATACCGTGATGCTCATCACGACGGCCGTGACGATGACCCCGCGCGCCGCGCCCGTCCAAGGGTGCAGTTCGCTGAACCATTGCAGCCATTGCGCCGTGTGGGTCAGTACTAATAGCGGCATCAGCAGGAAACCGGCCGCCGTGTAGGCCACCATCGGGTTGCGGCCGCACTTGACCAGTGCGCCGAAGCGGATGCCCCGACTGCACATGAGCGTGTTGGCCCACACCAATGTGGCGGATGCCAGCCCCGAAGTTACGAAAAAGTAGCTCAACGTGGCGTGGTCTTTTTTGATGCCGCCCTCGAACGCTTCCAAACAAAGCCCCAGCACGAGCCAAAACATACCCCAGCCGATGAGTTGGCGGTGCAGCCGGCCCGTCGGCGAATCATCGCGTCGCAGCAGGGCGTGCAGAGCTCCGCCCAAGACGATGCTCACGACGAGGTTGGCCGTCAGATGACGCGAGAACAGCCCCCAAAGGTTCACCACGACGAGCAGCGCAGCGAGCACGGCTATCGCGGTGTCTTTGCGCACGAGCGGCGTGCGGTCGCCGTCGGCTCCCTGCTGCATGCGGCGCAAGAAACACTCTCCGGCAATGGTGCCCGGAATGATGATACAGAGGTATTTAAGAAAATCGAAGTGAAAGAGCCATGCCGCCGGTGTCCAGTTCCACAGCGCTTGGTTCCACGAGCCGTCGACCTGTACGCCCAATCGCAGGGCGACCAGCAGGGCGAGGATGCCCAGCCGCGCTTGCACGTTGCGGCGCGTGCCGAGCCAAATCAGACTGCCGAACAGCGCCATGTTGGCCAGCACGAGGATGATGATGTCGCTGTTGCGTATCGAGACTTCGGCTCCACCTAACCACTTGACGGCGCACAGTAGCACGACGAGCGCCACGAGCCCTCCGGCGTGCATCAGGCGGTTGCGGCCCGACGAAAACCGCTCCACGCGCAGGAACAGCAGGCCGAAGCAGCCCCATGCGACCAGTTGCACGACGGCCGCACCCCATGCGGGCAGCGAGTGGAGCATGCCCGTGCGCAGGTTGGCCAGCGCAATGGCGAAGAACGCGAGCAGCGCCCAGCGTTTAACGATGCTCACGACAATCGAGACGACCGATTCGCCTTTCTCTTCCAGTCGGCGGTTCAGGGCCAGCGGAAAGGCGGCCCCCATCGAAAAGAGGAAGAACGGAAAGACCAAATCGACCCACGTGATGCCCGCGACGCTGGGGTCGAAACGGAAATCGGGCGGCGGAACTTGGGCGTGGAACAACCACGCGGGCAGGTCGCTGTGCCAAAGCATTTGGCCCGACAGCACCATGCCGACAATGGCCAAACCGCGCAGCAGGTCGATCGAATCGGCGCGTGAGGTCATGTTATTTGAGGTATTTGAGTTTTTTGAGGTGGTCGGCCCAAATCCGATAGGCGGCCGGATGCAGGTGGGTGCCGTCTTTGGTCAGGTCGGTGCGCAGTTCGCCGTCGGCATCCGAGAGAAGCGGCGCCACGTCGACGAACGTGCAACCCGTCTTTTCGGTGCACAGCTCCGCCAGACGGGCGTTGATTTGCACCACTTTCGGGTTGTGGCCCTTGATGTAGTCGTAGGCCAGCCGTTTGGTGCTGATAGGCAGCACACTCTGGATGTAGAGGCGGCATTCGGGCACCGCTTCGTGAATCATGTCGGCCATGCGGCCGATATTTCCCACAATGGTGTCGACGCTCTGACCGCCCGAAAGGTCGTTGATGCCGGCCATGAGGAAAATTTTGGTCGGACGGGCTGCGAGAATGTCGGGCAGCCGGTCGAGGATGCCGAACGTGTTGTCGCCGCCGATGCCGCGATTGACGATGTTGCGCTGTTTGAACAGCATGTCCCACCACCCCTGTTCGGTGATGCTGTCGCCGATGAAGACGACCGACCCAGCGGGGATTCCCTCTTGGTCGTGGGCGGCGCGGCGCACGTCGTAGTAACTGTTATGGAATTTTTGGGCGCTGCTCTGCACGGGAGCGAGCACGAAGCAGGCGCAGCATGCGCATAGCGCGATGTCGAAGATGCGTTTCATCATGGGTCGTGTTATTTTTTGGGCAGTACTCCGTCGATACCGGCCTTGACGTATTGCCACTGGTTGGCTTTTTTGAGGTGAATCATGTCGAAAAGGAAATAACCGTCGCAAGCGCGGTAGCAGGCCGCTACCGATTGGGTGATAGCTCGGTTTTCCTCCTCCTGCGTGAATTTGTCTTCATAGTCCCAGTTGCCCACGTCGGGGCCTCCGGCGACCATTGGGCAGTCGCCCATCGTGCGCTGTTTGGCCAGCGAGCAGAAACCCTGCATCGTCCACTCGTTCGTGCCGTAGACGGCGTTCGGCTTGGCATAAGCCCCGATAAGCATCTGATCCATGAGGTCGGCATAACCGTATTGCTGGTATTGCGTCGTCGCCCAAGCGAAATTCGCCGCGACGTTGTAACGGGGGCTGGCCCAGTTGACGCCCACGTCGTAGTAGGACGAGTACCAGCCGCCCACGTAGACGCCGAATTTCAGGTCGGGGTTGACTTTCTTGACCGCCGCGCGGGCTTTCTCCATGAAGTCGTGGATTACTTTGGCGCGGAACTCCAACCATTTTCTAAAATGGACGGGTTGTTGCGCGGGGATTCCTGTCGTATGGCCTGCGGGCAGGATGTCCGACGGGAAACGCTGCACTTTTTGGCCGATGTAGGCCTCGAATTTCTCGCGCGTGTAGTCCGAAAAATCGCTCGTGAAGCCGTCGAAACGTCCGCGGTCGAGGAAGATGCCTGCGAGCCCTTCGTAGGCGGCGAGGTCTTCGAGCAGCGAGCAGATGTACTCCTGCACGTCGTCGCGCACGGGGTTGAAGAACTTGGCCGACTGGCTGGTCGACATGATGCTGACGATGCCCCCGTCTTCGGGTTTGAGGTTGAGTACGGTGGCCCAGTCGCGTTTGGACGGGTCGCGGAAAAGGAGGCCCGCATCGCCTATCGAGGTGTGATTGCCACCCGGGAATGTGTTGATAGCGGCATGGATGCGCAGGTCGAGTTTGCGGCCCTCGTCGATAAAGGCTTGGAGGTAGTCCCACATGGCCGTGCGGGTCACTTTTTGGTAGCCCTCCGGCAGCCATGCGCCGAGCCATTCGACTTGCTGGCAGTGGTCGGTATGGAAAAGTACGTCGCCCGTCGTGGGTCGTACGTCGACCACGATGTCGGTGAATCCGGCGTTTTTGGCCAGCGCCAAGTCGCGGGCGATGTTCTCTTTGCTGTCGGCGAAATCGGGGAAATTGGCCGCCGCGTCGACCCAAATGAAGCGGGGTTTTTCGGCCGTCGGGTCGGTCGGTTTGTCGGGCCACTCCCATTCGGGCACTTTGCTGTCCGAGCCGCAGGACACGGCGAAGCATGCCGCACTCAGCGCCGCTATCGCGAATTTCAGAAAATTGGAGGTCATCATGGTTTTCGTGTTTTCAGTCATAAGCACCCGCATCCCCGGTCAGAGGGATGCGGGCAATCATCATTGAGGTGTGTGTTCGTTACTCTTCTTCACCTTCTTCACCTTCCTCGCCGCCTTCGCCTTCTCCGGGTTCGGGCGTGGCAGGTTTGTCGGGCTGCTTGATGCAGTCGAACTGCTCGGCGCGGACGAAGCTGAAATTATCTCTGTTCGTAATCCAGTAGAGGTAGAGGAAGTAGCCGTCGGGCGACTGGGTCAACAATACGTCGCTGCTGGCAGCTAACGTTTCAGTAACTGAACCGAAACTCTTGCCCGTCGAACCGTAGTATATGGCGGGCGACTCGTCGTACGTTCCCGTGAAGTCGCCGCGATTAGCGGCATTGAACAGCAGTGCGCGTGTATTACTGTAAGAGAAGTGAGCACCGCCGTAGATTGCTACATAGGGATTGCCGTTGAAGTAGAGGCACGATACGTTCGAGAAGTTGGTGTTGGCATCCCACTGTCCTTGTTGGATTGTTGCCACAGGTGTGTTGGTAGTACCGTCGACCCATTGCAATGCGTTGCCAAGACCAGTACCTGCATAATAGATTTTGAAGTAAGTACCTGTGATGTCGGTCGTGAGGTATTCGACGTCGCTGTTACTGCCGTTCCATGCACCGCCGTCCGTAATGGGGACTACTTCGGGTTCGCCCCATACGCCGCCCTCGACGAGGATGCGGATGAACGAATGCCAAGTAGCAGGACTTGCCCATGCCCACGAATTGATTGTAACTACAGCCTTGTCGGTGATGTCGCCGCGTACGGAGATGTGCTGACCCATACGTGCCGCAGTGTTCTTCCAAGTAAGTACTTCCTGCGGGGTGCTCTCTACGCTATCGAGCGTATAAAAGTGCATGTTCAGTCCGACGGTAGCATTAGTGCACATTACCAAATGACCTGCGTCGTCGGAGCAGATTGCACCGCCACCATTCGTGCCGTTTTGGAGGTTGACGCCGTTCATGTCCACATTGCCGACTTTCTGACCGGTGAGCTTGTTGACGTAAACGAGTTCATCTGCACCTGAACATATGAGCAGATAGTTGCCCATAACGCCCATCGTGTAGTTGAGTTTGCCGGTCATGCCCCAGTAGTTGTCGTCCATGAAGCCTTCCTTGAAAAAGAGATTCTTCTGGCTGCCGTCGCGGATACCCAACGCAATTTTTTCGGGAACGTTCTTCTTGACGGTGTAGGTTTTCGTCGTCTCGCCGTCGAATGCCGTAACGGTCAGTTGAACGCCGTTCGGGTCGTTGTAATCCAACATTTCGACAGCCGGGTCGGGCGAAATGGTGGCGTGGTAAGAGAGCGTGTACTCGGCCAGTGCGGGTTCGATGTCAGTCGCTGAAATGAGCGAAATTTCGCGTGTCGTTTGGTCGACGACGCCTGAAAGATCACCCACCGAGAAAGCCTCGATGTTGCACTTGTTCGATTTCTTGATAACGCCCGTGATGCAAATCTGACGTTTCGAGCCGTCGCCGCGCGTGAGCGTGAACCAATGCTCCTGCGTCAGGTCGAGCGTGCCGAGTTTGGGCGTGAGGAAGCAGTTGTCGTCCAAATTGGCCGAAACGCGCATCTGCGTCATTTCGACGAGGTTTTCGGAACTTTCGGGATAGTAATAAGGAATCTCGATGACGAAACGCTCCTGATCGGCACTGGTAGCCGAAGCCGTGAACGTGGCCAGCGCATCGTTTTTGTAGTCGCCGGTGGCGAACTGGGCCGAGACGCTGTTCAACCCCAAGCTCTCGACCGAGGGCGTCAACTCCTCCGGCGAGTGGCAGCCTGCCAGCGTGAGCAGCAGGGCCGAAGCCAATAATTTTATGTTGTTTTTCATGGTCGTTCAAAAAAATTGTGAGATGTTATAACCATTCGGGGAACTGGCGAACCGCACTGTTGTTGTTCAACTCGGTCGAAGGCAGCGGAATGCGGTAGAGTTTCTCCTCGAAGAGGCGGTCTTCGTGGTCGCAATCCACGTAGGTGTATTTGAACTCGCCCTCGACGAGCTCGATTTTCAGGCCGTGTACGCGTGCGCTCGGGCCCGTGTAGGCGGTGTGAGCCAGTCGCCAACGGCGCATGTCCCAATAGTGGTGGCCTTCGCAGTAGAGCTCGATTTTGCGCTCTTGGCGGATAGCTGCCATGAGCTCGTCGCCCGATTTGGAGGTGTAGGGCAGACCCACACGGGCACGGATTCGGCTGACGTCTTCGTTGGCAGCAGCGATATGTTCACCACCCAGCATGTAGCAGGCTTCGGCGTGGTTGAGAATCACCTCGGCCAGACGAATGGCGATCCAAGGCTGCGTGCAATACTGCGAGTAGTCGGTGAACTTCTCGTTGAGCATCTTGCGCAGGTAGTAGCCCGTCGTCGTGCGGCCGTCGAGCGGCGTACCGTCGTTGAAAGTGGCCCAGCCGTCCTTGCCGCCCACGTAAGGCTGAAGCGTGCGGCCTTTCCACGTGCAGCCGTTGTAGAGCACCGATGCGTGGAAACGCGGCTCCAACTCAGCGTAGGGAGGCGTTTGGGTCGTACCCTCTGCAGTGTGCCAAGGCGTCCAGTCGGGATGACCGCCCTCGGCCTTTTCGTACGATTCGACCATCTCCTGCGTCGGGGTTGCGCGGCCGCCCATCGTGGTGTTGTCGCCGCCCGGCATGAACAGGCGATCCCACGAGTGGTTGGGTCCGCCGACCAAGTAGTTGTATTCGAGAATCGCCTCTGTGTTGCCCGACCGGACGGAAGTGAATGCTTTGGCATAGTTTTCGGCACTCGTACCGGGCATCAACTCGTAACCGAGCTTGAAGACCTCTTCGGCAGCCGTTCTGGCCACATCCCAACGCTGGGCGTAGAGCATGGCGCGCGAAAGCAGGGCGTAAGCGGCACCCGACGTGATGCGGCCTACTTCCGAACCGGTCCATTGGGGAGGCAGGTTCTGTGCGGCGAATTCGAGGTCGCGCTGCACCATGTCCCAACCCTCGTCCTCGGTCGAAAGCGGCTTGTTCTCACGAATAGCCAACAGGTTTTCGTCGTAGATAATCGCTGTCGGCGTACGTTTGAGCAACTGCCAGTACAAATAGCCTCGGAAGAAGCGTACCTGACCTTCGTAACGGGCTGCGGTCTCGGCATCGAGCCAGCCGCCGAACCGTTTGAGGTCGTAGAGGAACTCGTTGACGCGGCGGATGCGCTCGTAGAGGCTATCCCAGTTGCCGAAGTGGAACGCAGCCGTCTGTGCGCTCAATCCGCCTCGTGCAAATGCGATTTCGTTAGCGAATCCGACATGGGTGCCGGGGGTCATGGAACCGTATTTGAGCGTCTCGGTCAGACCGTCGGTTAGCCCCACCTGTGAATCCTGCGTGTTGTCTGGATTCTCGAAACTGCTGTAACGCGACAGGTAGGCGTAGAATCCGTTGACGTATTGCGTGATATTGTTTTCGTCGCTCCACACGATTTTTTGCGACACTTTGTCGGTCGGCGACATGTCGAGCCAGTCGTTGCAGCCTGTCATGGCCAGTGCTGCAACTGCGCAAACGATATTGATAATCTGTTTTTTCATTGCTTTGTGATGTTAGTCGGTTAGAACGAAATCTCGATACCGCCCATTACCGTGCGCTGCTGCGGATAGTAGCCGTTGGTCACGTTGGGCCATTCGGGATCGACGCCCTCGGGCAGACCCGACCATGTGAGGAGGTTGTTGCCCTCGACATAGACCTTGACTTTCGACATGCGCAGTTTGCTGATCCACTGTTTGGGCAGCGAGTAACCCAAGTGGATGGATTTCAGACGCAGATACTTGCCGTCGCGATACCAGAACGTCGATGCGTGGGCGTTGCTGCTGTTGGGCGGCGTGAGCGACAGACGCGGATACTGGGCATTGGTGTTCTCGGGCGTCCAAGCGTTCTCGACCAAATAGCGCGGAGCGTTGGCACCGGACTTGAACGGACGGGTGAAAATCGTCGAGTCCTCGTTCCAGTTGTACCACGTACCCATAAGCGAGATGTCGCAAATGGCAGCACCGGCGAACAGGATGTCGAATTCGAGACCTTTCCATTCGGCGTTGAGGTTGATGCTACCGTTGAACTGCGGACGCTGGCCGCGACCGATGTAAGCGCGGTCTTGGTCGTAGGTGATTACGCCGTCGCCGTTGAGGTCTTTATACTTGATGTCGCCGACCTGCGGGCGCATGCCCTGAATGAAGGGCGAATTGTCGATTTCCTCTTCGCTCTGGAACAGACCGTCAGCGATGTAACCCATCGCCATCGAGCGCGAGTGGCCGAGGTGTTTGGCGTAGTCGGGCGTGTTGGGGCTGTCCTGATACTTGATCCAGCGGTCTTTGGCCCACGTCATGTTGACCGTGATGCCGTAGGTGAAGTCCTTGCCGATGCGGTTGCGGTGGGTCAACTTCACGTCGATACCGCGCACATCCTGTGCGTTGTTGTTCACGTACGAGGGGTAGTAGCCGCCCATCGAAGCGGGTTTGCCGCTGTTGGAGGCGAGGATGTCGAAGATGTAGTTGTAGTAAGCGTCGAACTCGATGCCCAGCTTACCGTTCCACATCGCCAAGTCGAAACCGATGTTGTAGGAGTAGTTGCGCTCCCATGTGAGCAGCTGGTTGGCTACGACCGAGGTCATGATGCCGTTCTGGCCCGCGCCGCCCAATACGACGTTGGGAGCGGACGATACGTTCGAGAAGGTGCTCAAATAAGCGTAAGCGGCCGAACCGCCGTCATCGCCCAGCGAACCGAACGAAGCACGGATTTTGAGGTTGTCGACGATTTTGCGTGCCGACTGGAAGAAATCCTCTTCCGAAGCGCGCCAGCCGAGCGACACGGAGGGGAAGAAGCCCCAGCGTTTGCCGCTGATGTTGCCGATGAACTTGTACGAACCGTCGTAACGACCCGAGAACTCGGCCAAATACTTGTCCGCGTAGTTGTATTGGGCGCGGATAGCCAAACCGGCACGGCGGTTGGCGCTGCTGCTGCCGCTGATCGGAGCATCGGCAGGCGTGACGGCATAGCTCAATTCGGGAAGTTCCTTGAAAGGAATGTCCTTACCGGCGGCCGAGAAGCTGTTGGACTTGTAGTCGCGGGTTTCGAGCAGTGCGAGCAGGCTCACCTTGTGCTTTTCGGCGAAAGTGCGGTCGTAGGAGATGCTGGCCTGCGAGGTGATGCGGCGTCCCTGCGAGTAACCCTCGGAGAGGTTATTAGTCTTCTTGCCTGTGCTGACATTGGCGTTGTTGCGCGGGTCGGAAGCCTTGCGGTAGGTGATTTCCTGCGTGTCGGCGTTGGGAATGCTGGCCATCATGACGAAGTAGGGCGTCGAAAGGATTTTCGACGTGGTGGACGAACGGTCGTACGAGCCCATGACTTTGAGGCTCAACCCCTCGACCCACGGCAAATCCCATTGCAGGGCGGCGTTGGTCTGGATGCCGATAGCCTGCGATTTGGAGTAACCCGACAACTCGGTAGCGGCTACGGGGTTAATCGTGTTGCCGTGGTTGTTTACGCTGGCTGCGGGCATTCCCTCATACGTCATCGGCAGGTAAGGATGCGCGTAAGCGGCCTGTTCGGCAATCGAAAGCCAAGCATACGAAGCACCTGCACCGGCCGAGCCGCCTGCGGAGAATCCGGGAGCCATGCGGTCGCCGATGCTGCCCGAGAGACCCATTTTGAAAGTGAGGCTGCGGGCAATCTTCGATTCGAGGTTCATACGGATGTTGTACCGGTCGTAATCGAAGTTCTTGATGTTGCCCTGCTGGTTCATGTAACCCAGCGAAGCGAAGTAGTTGAAGCGTTCCGAACCGCCCGTCGAGGTGATGCTGTGCTGCTGGGTCGTACCGGTGCCGAACACCTCTTTGATCCAGTTGGTGTTGCCCCAGCCGTTGATGCCCTGTTTCATCATCTCTACCTGCTGGGCGGTGAAGACAGGTTCGTTGCCGTCCATTTCCAGCGCCTTGTTATACCAGTAGGCATAACTCGGGCCGTCGAGGAACTCGGGGTAGGAGGTGTTGAACGAAGCGCCGTAGGAACCTTTGTAGGTCAGCGTCATGTCGCCCTGACGGCCTTTCTTGGTGGTGACGATCATCACACCGCCGGCACCTTCGAGACCGTAGACTGCAACGGCCGCACCGTCTTTGAGCAACGTCACCGATTCCACGTCGTTGGGGTCGATGTCATTGATCGAACGAGGCACGCCGTCGACGATGTAGAGGATACCGGCTTTGGAACCGCGAATGGTCATCGACGCTTGGTCCGAACCGGGCTGACCCGAGTTCTGCACCGAGATAAGACCCGTCATGCGGCCGGCCAGACCCTGCGAGATGTTGGTCATCGGCATCTTCTGCAACTCCTTGCCGTCGATAGCCGAAACGGCGGCCGTGATGTCGGCGCGGCGCTGGTCGCCGTAACCGATTACGACCACCTCATCGAGGTGAGCCGCATCCTCTTTGAGGATGATGTCGAGATGTGTTTCCCCCCCCCTCACGGTGGCCTTTTGAGAGGTCATACCGAGGAAAGAGAAAGCGATCGTGCTGCCCTGCGGCGCCTCGATTACGTAATTACCCCGGGCATCGGTGGTCGTACCTTTGTTGGTGTTTTCGACCACGACGGTTACGCCGACGAGCGGGCTGCCGCTTTCATCGGTGACCGTACCCCTGATTGCGGTCGGCTGTGCCGGGGCCATACCCGTACCGACCAACAGCAAAGCCAGTGTCAACAGACACGACTTCGCTGCCAGGGAATTCCAAAAGTTAGAGAAAAACTCTTTCATAGATTGGAATAGCATTTAGTTATTAGTAAATTAGATTGGGTGTTGATTGCTTTCCTGAGCGGCGGCCGCACCCTCGGCGAGGGGCTGCCACCAGTTGCGTTTGATGATGTGCGCTACGTCGAAAATCATCAGACCGTCGGTCGAACGCAGCGCTTCGGCGACGGCGCGTTTGAACTGTTCGCTGTTGCCGTCGTACTGCTCGACGTAGAGCGAGCCGATGACCGGAACCGCTCCGCACGTGAGTTTGCGGGCCCATTCGGCACCGCCCTCGATGCAGTACCAGTAGCTCTGTTCGTCGGTCATACCGGCTTCGGTGCGCTGGCCGACCGCTCCGTTGGCTTGGTCGACTTCGGCTTTGGTCACGAGCGTGTAGTAGAGGCCCGTCATGTAGATGTCGAGTTGGTCGGCATAGCCGGTGTGGCGGTATTCGGGCGTTGCCCAGTCGAAATACTCCGACGGGTCGAATGCCGGGCTGGCCCAGTTGACGCCCACATAATAATAGGTGGGATACCATGCTCCGGTGTAGTCGCCGATGAGCAGGTCGGGGTTGACCCCTTTCAACACGGCGTGGCTCTTTTCGACGAACGACTTGATGACACCGGCGCGCCACTCGATCCACTTGCGGAAGAGCGGGCCCTGCTGCCATTTCCACGTTCCGGCGGCGTCCTTTTTCCAGTAGAGGATGTCTTCGGGGAAGTGTTTTACCTTGACACCGGCGTAATCCTCGAAAAGCTGTTTGGACAGCGGGCTGAAATCCGACGTGATGTCGTCGAAACGCACGCGGTCGAAGATGATACCGTCGACGGTGGGGTATTTTTCGGCGAATTCGCGCAGAATATCCAGCTCATAGGCCTGCACTTCAGGGTTGGCGGGGTTGAGCATGCCGTTGTAGTTGGTCTTGATGGTGCTGATGGGGACGATGCCCTGCGGCGTGGAGACCAGCGACTGCCAAGCGGCGTGGTCGTCGTAGATGATGCCGCGGTCGAAGTAGTTGTGGCCGCCGGCAAAGATGTTCAACGACCCGAAGACGCGCATGCCCAGCTCGTGGCCGATGCGGATGTAGTGGTCGAGCACGTCGTAATCCTCCGAGCGGGGAACGCCTGCCCATTCGTACATGAACGGCGCGTAGGCGCTCTTGTAAACCGTTTCGCCCATGATGGATTTGACATCTATCACGGCGTCGGTGAAGCCTGCGTCGCGGCATTTTTCCAAATAATAGCGGATAGAATCCGGATGGTTCGATAGGGCGAAGTTGGCTTCGCAGTCGAACCACATGTAGAGCCGTTTCTCGGGCCCGTCGGCCGTCGGAGTGCAGGCGTAAGCGGCGCATGCCGCGCAAAGCAAGGTCAAAAATTTCTTCATGTCGTATTGGGAAGTAGGGAGTCGGTTAAATTCCTATTTTTCTTGTTGTTTTAAGTGTAAAAC
>CAMWYI010000043.1 GCA_947178455.1 uncultured Alistipes sp.
GGGTACGACCCGCGAGCCGCGTTTCGGCAATCCCACGCCCCGCATCGCCGAGTGCACGGCGGGCTTAATCAATGCCGTCGGGTTGCAGAACCCGGGCATCGACGCCGTCATCTCCGAAGAGCTGCCCCGCTTAAAGACCTTTTTCCATAAGCGGGTCATCGCCAACATTTCGGGTTTTTCGGTCGACGATTACGCCTATTGTTGCGAGCGCATCGACCGCGAGGAGCAGGTCGGGCTCATCGAAGTGAACATTTCATGTCCCAACGTGCGGCACGGCGGCATGTCGTTCGGCACCTCGCCCGAATCGGCCGCCGAAGTGACCCGTGCGGTCAAGGCCGTGACGACCAAACCCGTCTACATGAAGCTGTCGCCCAACGTCACGGACATCACGGCCATTGCACGCGCTTGCGTCGAGGCCGGTGCCGACGGCCTGTGCCTCGTCAATACGCTGCTCGGCATGCGGGTCGACGTGCAGCGGCGGCGGGCCGTCATCGCCAATACGATGGGCGGATTTTCCGGCCCCGCTATCTTCCCGTTGGCCGTGCGCATGGTCTATCAGGTGGCCCGAGCGTGCAACGTGCCCGTCATCGGTTGCGGCGGCGTGCAGTCGGCCCGCGACGTCATCGAGATGATGATGGCCGGTGCGACGGCCGTCGAGGTCGGCGCGGCCAATCTGGTGAATCCCTACGCCTGCAAAGAGATTGTCGAGGCCCTGCCCGTCGAAATGGAACGGCTCGGCATCGAAAAATTGAGCGACATAATCGGAATAATCGAATAAGAATCATGCAACACGACGTCATCATCGCCTGCGATTTCGCTTCGGCGGAGGATACTTTCCGTTTCCTCGACCGCTTCTCTACCGAATCTAAAAAACCGTTTTTGAAAATCGGTATGGAGCTTTTCTATGCCGAGGGGCCGGACATCGTCCGCGAAATCAAGCGGCGCGGCCACCGCATTTTCCTCGACTTGAAACTCCACGACATTCCCAACACCGTGCGCAAGGCGATGGCCGTTTTGTCGCATTTGGATGTGGATATGTGCAACGTCCATGCGGCCGGTACGGTCGAGATGATGCGGGCCGCTCGCGAGGGGTTGACCCGTCCCGACGGCACGCGGCCGCTGTTGATTGCCGTGACGCAGCTCACCTCGACGAGCGAGGAGCGGATGCAGCGCGAACTGCTTATCGGCGCTTCGATGAACGAAACAATCGTGCAGTATGCCCGCAATACGCGCGAGGCGGGGCTCGACGGCGTGGTTTGTTCGCCGTTGGAGGCCGGAATGGTGCACGAGGCTTGCGGGGCGGATTTTCTGACCGTTACGCCCGGCGTGCGGTTCGCCGACGGCGAGGTCGCCGACCAAGTGCGCGTCACCACACCGGCCCGTGCGCGTGAAATCGGGTCGGACTTCATCGTCGTGGGGCGGCCTATCACGGCGGCCGACGACCCCGTAGCGGCTTACCGTCGCTGCGTGGAGGAGTTTTTATTAACGGCTACGGACCGGTGATAGGCAGATGACGACTGCGGCTCTGTGAGCCGCGCGGGCCGCAGCCTCCGGCGGCGGAGGCCCGCTCTCGCGAGCGTGCACTCCGCAGGCTGCAGCCCTGCCACGCCGAAAAGAGGGCAGGGAAGAGAAGAGGTACAATAATAGTAATCTGCAAAACTACGATTTAATAAAAATATGGAAACAGCTATTAATAAGAAAATTGCGAAGGATTTGCTTTCGATAGGGGCCGTGTTTTTGCGACCCGAAGAGCCTTTCACGTGGGCCAGTGGCATCAAAAGCCCGATTTATTGCGACAACCGGTTGACGCTCACCGCTGTCGAGGTGCGCAAGCACGTCGAGGCCGGTTTGGCCGAAATCATCCGTGCGAATTTCCCCGATGCCGAAGTGTTGATGGGTACTTCGACCGCCGGCATCGCCCATGCGGCCATTACGGCCACGCTGCTCGACCTGCCGATGGGTTACGTCCGTTCGGGAAACAAAGACCATGGACGGCAAAACCGCATTGAGGGCAAACTCGAAAAGGGCCAGAAAGTCGTCGTCGTCGAGGATTTGATTTCGACCGCAGGGTCGTGCATCGAGGTGGTCGAGGCGCTGCGCGAGGCGGGTGCAGAGGTGTTGGGCGTCGCTTCGATTTTCACTTACGGCATGCAGAAAGGTATCGACCGGCTGCGCGAGGCGCAGGTGGTCAACCATAGCCTCTCGAACCTCGATACGCTGGTCGAAGTGGCTGCCGACGAGGGATATATCCGCGCCGAAGACAAGGCCCGCCTGTTGCAGTTCCGCGACAATCCGTCGGACGAAAGCTGGATGAAATAAACCAAGATATATGTTGCGTCATTTGATAGACCCCACCGACCTGACGGTCGAGGAGACCGAAGCGATCGTCGCTTTGGCCGAACGAATCATCGCCCACCGCGACGACTATCGCGAAGCGTGCAAAGGCAAGAAACTGGCCACCCTGTTTTACGAGCCGTCGACCCGCACGCGGTTGAGTTTCACGGCGGCCATGTTGGAGTTGGGCGGGCAGGTCATCGGTTTTTCGGACGCCGCTTCGTCGTCCGTGTCGAAGGGCGAGACCGTCGCCGACACCGTGCGGGTCATCCGGTGCTTCGCCGACATCATCGCCATGCGCCACTTCAAGGAGGGGGCGCCGCTCGTCGCTTCGCAGTACGCCGGTATTCCGGTCATCAACGCGGGCGACGGTAGCCATGCCCACCCGACGCAGACCCTGACCGACCTGCTGACTATCAAGCGCGAAAAGGGGCGTTTCGACCACCTGACCATCGGCTTTTGCGGCGATTTGAAGTTCGGCCGCACGGTGCATTCGCTCATCAAGGCCTTGTCGCGTTATGCGGGCGTGCGCGTCATTCTGATTTCGCCCGAAGAGTTGCGCCTGCCCGACTACATGTTACAGGAGATGCAGGCCAATTCGCAGTTGACTTTCCGCGAGGTGCGCACGATGGAGGAGGTGATGCCCGAACTGGACATCCTCTACATGACGCGCGTGCAGAAAGAACGCTTCCTCGATGAGGAGGAGTTCGACCGCGTGAAAAACAGCTTCGTGCTCGACGCCGAGAAACTGCGAACGGCCAAACCGGATATGATTATCCTGCATCCGCTGCCGCGCGTGAACGAAATCGCCCGCGAGGTCGACAACGACCCGCGTGCGGCCTACTTCCGGCAGGTCGAGAACGGCAAATTCGTGCGTATGGCGTTGATTCTGACCCTGCTCCAATGGGCCGACGGCAACCGGCCGTTCGAACGGACGCCCGTGTTCGGCGAGCCGTACATCGTGGGCGGACTGCGGTGCCCCAACCGGCGTTGCATCTCCGCTACGGAGGACGTCGACCAGCTCTTCCGGCACGGTGACGACGGCATCTGCCGATGCGCCTATTGCGAAGCGAAAGCGCCGTCGGATTGTCGATAATTTGTCGAAAGAATATCGGCAGTATCTTTGCCCGACCGCACGGAATGCGTTACATTTGTCCGGTCGAACAACGTGTGCGGAGGGAGCATTTCGACCGCCATGACTGAAATGTTGTGGCGGTTCGTGTTTTTTCTGGGGAAATCGAAAAATTTGCACTATGAAAAAAGTCGGGGTGATAATGGGTTCCGTGAGCGATTACGAGGTGATGGCCGATGCCGTCGCGACGCTCGAATCGTTCGGCGTGCCTTTTGAAAAACGGGTCGTCAGCGCGCATCGCACGCCCGAATTGCTCTACGAATACGCCCGTACGGCCAAACAACGCGGCATCGGCGTCATCATCGCCGGTGCGGGCGGAGCGGCCCATTTGCCGGGCATGGTCGCCGCTATCACTACGTTGCCCGTCGTCGGGGTGCCCGTCAAATCGCGCGCGCTGAACGGATTGGATTCGCTGCTCTCGATTGTGCAGATGCCCGCAGGCGTGCCCGTTGCGACCACCGCTATCAACGGCGCCAAAAACGCCGCCTTGATTGCCGTGTCGATTCTGGCTTTGGGCGACGGGGAGTTGGCCGCAAAATTGGAGGCTTTCCGCGCCCGTCAGACCGACGAGGTGCTGCAAATCGAATTATGACGACAATCGGTATCATAGGGGGCGGTCAGTTGGGGTTGATGCTCGCCGAGCAGGCGCGGACGTTGGCGACGCCCGTGCGGTGCATCGCGCTCGACCCTGCGCCCGATGCGCCCGCTTTCGCCGCCTGCGACGACCGCATCGTCGGGCGGTTCGACGACCCTGCCGCCGTCGAGGAGTTGTGCCGGCGCAGCGATGTCGTGACCTATGAGTTCGAGAACGTACCGGGCGAGATTCTCGTGCCGTTGTGCGAAAAATATAACATCCCGCAGGGGTACCGTCCGCTCTACGATTCGCAGGACCGCCTGCGCGAGAAGCGGAATGCCCGCGAGCACGGATTGCAGACGCCCGATTTCCGTGCGGTCGACGACGAGGCTTCGTTGCGGCAGGCGGTCGCCGAATTGGGCCTGCCTGCCGTGTTGAAAACCCGCACGCTGGGCTACGACGGGCACGGTCAGGCGGTGCTGCACACCGAATCGGACATCGCACAGGCACTGCCGTTACTGGCGGTGCCGTGTATTTTGGAGGCGTTCGTGCCGTTCGATTTCGAGGCCAGCGTCGTGCTGGTCGCCGATGAGCACAAGGTTGTGAGCTTTCCCGTCGGACGCAACGTCCACCGCGACGGCATTCTCGACCTCTGCTTCGTTCCGGCCGACTGCGACCCGGCTATCACGGCGCGGATGCGCGCGCAGAGCGAACGTTTCATGCGCGAATGCGGGTATCGGGGGATTCTGGCTATCGAGTACTTCGTGCGCGGCGGGGAGATTTACTTCAACGAAATGGCGCCGCGTCCGCACAATTCGGGTCATTACACCATCGAGGGTGCGACGACCGACCAATTCCGCGAATTGGCGCGGTATTTAGTGGGCGAACCGTTGCAGGAGCCGCAGCCGGTTGCGCCGACCGTGATGAAAAACATTTTGGGACGCGACTTGGCCGTCGCCGAACGGATTGCCGCCGAACACCATGAGGGCGTATACGTCCACCTTTACGGCAAAACGGAGAGCCGTCCGCTGCGCAAAATGGGCCACATCACCTTTGTCGGCATGACGCCCGAAGCATACACCCGCGAGTGGGCGGGCCGATTCCAATGAAACCGACGGTCGGTACCCTGTTGATTTTTCAATGCGATGCAGGGTGTCGCCGTCGAATCGAATGTTAGGTTATGAATGATTATCGGATTTTCGTCGAAAAACGACTGCAGTTTCGGGTCGAGGCCGAGAGCCTGCGCCGCGAACTGAACGCCAACCTGCATTTGCATTTGGCGGAGTTGCGCTTGTTGAACGTCTACGACCTGTTCGGTTTCTCGGCCGAATTGCTCGCCAAGAGCCGTTACGCGGTCTTCGGCGAGGTCGTTACCGACACGGTGACGGATTCGTGCGACCTTGCCGGACGCCGGTACCTCGCTATCGAGTTTCTGCCCGGTCAGTTCGACCAGCGGGCCGCTTCGGCGGTCGATTGCGTGCGGTTGATCGACCCGTCGGCGGAGGTGCGTATCCGGTCGTCGCGGCTGTTGATTTTCGACGACACGGTGACCGACGAGGAGTTGGCCCGTATCCGCCGGTATTGCATCAACAGCGTCGAGTCGCGCGAAAAGGATTTGAGCCGTCTTTCCGACATGGAGCAGGCCGAAGTGAAGCCCGTGCCGGTCTTAGCCGGATTTTCGCAGTTGGCGGACAATGAATTGGAGCCTTTCTGCAAACAATACGGGCTGGCGATGAATGCCGACGACCTGCGCGAGGTGGTGCGTTACTTCCGTGCGGAGGGCCGCGACCCTTACGAAACGGAGTTGCGCATTTTGGATACCTATTGGAGCGACCATTGCCGCCATACGACCTTCACCACCGAGTTGGAGGGCATCACGGTCGAGGAGTCGTTCATCAAGGAGGACATCGACGAATCGTTGGCGCTCTACCTGCGCATTCGCCGCGAGTTGGGACGCGAACACAAGAGCGTCTGCCTGATGGACATCGCGACCATCGGCGCGCGCTACCTGCGGGCGGCGGGCAAGTTGGACGACCTCGAAGTGAGCGACGAGAACAACGCCTGCTCGGTTTACGTCGACGTCGAGGTCGACGGTGCTACCGAACGTTGGCTGCTGCAATTCAAGAACGAAACCCACAATCATCCCACCGAAATCGAGCCTTTCGGCGGGGCTTCGACCTGCTTGGGCGGGGCGATTCGCGACCCGTTGTCGGGCCGCAGTTACGTCTATCAGGCGATGCGCGTGACCGGTGCCGGCGATATTTGGCAGCCGGTGTCCGAGACCTTGCCCGGCAAATTGCCCCAGAGCGTCATTTCCAAAAAGGCCGCTGCCGGTTATTCGAGTTACGGCAACCAAATCGGCTTGGCGACGACCCACGTGCGCGAAATCTACCACGACGGTTACGTGGCCAAACGGTTGGAGGTCGGCGCGGTCGTCGGGGCGGTCAAGGCGGAGAACGTGCGCCGCGAAGCCCCCGTCGCAGGCGATAAAATCCTGTTGTTGGGCGGTCGTACGGGCCGCGACGGCATCGGCGGGGCTACGGGGTCGTCGAAAGAGCACGATGCCCGTTCGTTGGAGACCTGCGGCAGCGAGGTGCAGAAAGGCAACGCGCCCGAGGAACGCAAATTGGAACGTCTGTTCCGGCGGGCGGAGGTGACGCGGTTGATTAAGAAATCGAACGACTTTGGGGCCGGCGGCGTCAGCGTGGCTATCGGCGAGTTGGCCGATGGGCTGGATATTTATCTCGACCGCGTGCCCGTGAAATACAGCGGTCTGAATGCTACGGAGTTGGCTATCAGCGAGTCGCAGGAACGTATGGCGGTCGTCGTCGAGGCGAAGGATGTCGCCGCGTTCTTGGCTTATTGCCGAGAGGAGAACATTGAGGCGGTCGAGGTGGCCGACGTCACCGATACGGCCCGCATGCGGATGTTCTACCGCGACCGCAAGGTGGTCGACCTCTCGCGCGAGTTCATCGACAGCGCTGGTGCCAAGCACCGTGCCGAGGCGGTCATCGCCGCAGTGGATGCGCGTGACCCGTTCGCCCGCGAGGTGGAGGGTGCGACCGTCGCTGACCGATTTATTCATAATTTGCAGGAGCGAAACGTCCTCTCGCAAAGGGGCCTTATCGAGATGTTCGACGCCACGATTGGCGCTTCGACCGTGTTGATGCCTTTCGGCGGCCGCACGCAGCGCAGCGAGACGCAGGTGTCGGTGCAGAAACTCCCGACCGACGGCTACACCGATACGGCCAGCATCATGGCGTTCGGTTACAACCCTTACATCGCTTCGTGGAGTCCTTATCACGGGGCCGCGTATGCCGTAGTCGAGGCTGCGGCGAAGGTCGTCGCGGCGGGCGGACGTTACGACCGCATGCGTTACTCCTATCAGGAGTATTTCGAGCGCATGACGCGCGAGGCTTCGTCGTGGGGCAAGCCGTTGGGTGCGTTGCTCGGCGCGTTGCGGATGCAGGTCGAGCTGGGGCTGCCCGCTATCGGCGGCAAGGATTCGATGTCGGGTACGTTCCAAGACATCAATGTGCCGCCCATGTTGATGGCGTTCGGCATCACGACCGTCGATGCCCGCCGCGTGATTTCCACTGACCTGAAACGGGCGGGCGACCGCATCTATCTGATTCGGCATACGCCCCGTGCCAACGGCATGCCCGACACGGAGCAGTTGAAACGCAACTTCGACTTCGTGAGCGACCGCATCGCCGACGGCACGGTCACCGCCGCTTGGTCGGTCGGCTTCGGCGGCGTCGCCGAGGGCCTTGCCAAAATGGCGTTCGGCAACGAAATCGGCGTCGAGGTCGTGTGCGACGAGACGCAGCTCTACGATTACGCTTACGGGTCGATTTTGGTCGAGTGTGCGGACGAACTCTCATACTCCGCCGCCGAATTGGTCGGTCGCACGACCGACGACGCGGCGATTAGCGTTGCGGGCGTGCGGATGCCGCTCCAATCGCTCTACGCGGCCAATACGGAGCCTTATGCGGCGGTCTATCCCGACAAGGGCGACAACCGTGCACCGATGTTCGATGCCGAGCCGGTTCGCCGCACGGTGACCTATCCGGGCGAAGCGGTCGAGCATCCGGTGGTCTATCTGCCCGTCTTTCCGGGAACGAACTGCGATTACGACACCGCGCGGGCATTCCGCCGTGCAGGGGCCGAAGTGCGCACCGGCGTGCTCTGCAATCTCGGGGGCGACGACATTCTGCGGTCGATTGCCGCCATGAAAGAGGAGATTCGGCAGTGCCATATCTTCGTGTTGAGCGGCGGTTTCTCGGCGGGCGACGAACCCGATGGCAGTGCGAAATTCATCGTCAATGTGTTGAACAACAAGGCTGTTCGCAACGAAATCCACGCGCTGCTCGACCGCGGCGGCCTGATTCTCGGCATCTGCAACGGTTTTCAGGCGCTGGTCAAATCGGGCCTGTTGCCTTACGGACGTTTGGGTATGGTGACGAAAGAGTCGCCGACCCTTTTCCGCAACGACATCAACCGCCATATCTCGCAAATCGTTACCACGCGCGTGGCTTCGGTCTGCTCGCCGTGGTTGGCCGGTTTCGAGCCGGGCGATTTGCACGCTATTGCGGTCAGTCACAGCGAGGGCAAATTCGTCGTCGGCGAGGC
Source organism: uncultured Alistipes sp. (assembly GCA_947178455.1). Lineage (GTDB taxonomy): Bacteria > Bacteroidota > Bacteroidia > Bacteroidales > Rikenellaceae > Alistipes. The sequence goes on from CAMWYI010000043.1 coordinate 8,673, forward strand.
GTTGGCCCGCGAGCTTTTCGCCAACGGACAGGTGGCGTTCCAGTACGCCGGTCCCGACGGTCGGCCTACGGCCGATGCGCCTTGCAACCCCAACGGTTCGTCCTATGCTATCGAGGGCATCGTCTCGCGCGACGGCCTGATTCTCGGCAAAATGGGCCACACCGAGCGTTGGGAGCCGAACGCGTTTCGCAACATCGCCGGCAACAAGGAACAGCCGCTGTTCCGCAATGCGGTGAACTATTTTCGCAAACAGCAATCGTAAAGCATCTAACCGAAATTCAAGAAAAATTAATAAAAAATTAATAAAAATATGAAACAGCTCGAAATGCTCTACGAGGGCAAGGCCAAACAGGTGTTCCTGACCGACGACCCCGACCGAATCATCATCCACTACAAGGATGCTGCAACGGCTTTCAACAACATCAAGAAGGCGACTATCGAGAATAAGGGCGTGTTGAACAACGCCATTTCGACCCTCATCTTCCACGAGTTGCACAAGGCAGGCATCGAGACCCATTACATCGAGACGCTCAACGAGCGCGACCAGTTGTGCCGTCGCGTCAGCATCATTCCGCTCGAAGTCATCGTCCGCAACGTCATCGCCGGTTCGATGGCCCAGCGGTTGGGCATCGAGGAGGGCACGCAGCCGTCGAACGTCATCTACGACATCTGCTACAAGAACGACGAGCTCGGCGACCCGCTCATCAACGACCACCACGCCGTGGCGCTGGGGGTCGTCACTTACGAGGAGTTGGAGCGGATTTATGCCATGACGGCCCGTATCAACGAGGTGTTGAAAGCGATGTTCGCCAAGATGAACATCAACCTCATCGACTTCAAAATCGAGTTCGGCAAGACCTCCGACGGTGCAATCGTCTTGGCCGACGAGGTTTCGCCCGACACGTGCCGTCTGTGGGACGCTTCGACCAACGAGAAACTCGACAAAGACCGCTTCCGCCGCGACTTGGGCCGTGTGCGCGAGGCTTACGAGGAGATTTTGGCCCGTCTGAAAAAGGTGGTCGAGTAGCATGTCGGAGCAGGTGATGTACGACCGCGAGCTGCACGAGGAGTGCGGGGTGTTCGGTATCTTCGGAGTGCCGAATGCCGCTTCGTTGTCCTACTATGGGTTGCATGCCTTGCAGCATCGCGGGCAGGAGGGGTGCGGCATCGTGAGCGTCGATTCCGACGGCCGGTTCCGCCGCGTTCGGGGGGCCGGATTGGTCACTGAAGTCTTCAACGGCGACAAATTGTCCGGTCTTGCGGGCGAAATGGCTATCGGCCACGTGCGTTATTCTACGTCGGGCGGCAGCGCGAGCGAGAATATCCAGCCGTTTCTGTTCCGTCACAATACGGGCGACTTTGCATTGGCGCACAACGGCAATCTGGTCAATTCCGCGCAGTTGCGGAGCTACCTCGAAAACAAAGGCAGCCTGTTCCAGTCGACTTCGGACAGCGAAATCCTCGCCCACCTCATCAAAAAGGAGACCCGTTACCACGACCGGCCGCGCATTTTCGCCATTATCGACGCGCTGAACATGCTCGAAGGGGCGTTCGCCTTTCTGATTATGACGGCCAACCGCATTTATGCCTGCCGCGATAAGTACGGGCTGCGTCCGTTGTCTATCGGGCGTCTTGGCGACGGATTCGTCGTGTCGAGCGAGACGTGCGCCTTCGACGTACTGGGGGCGCAGTTCCTGCGCGACGTCGAGCCGGGCGAAATCGTCACCATCGACGCGCACGGATTGCGCAGCCGCGATTATTCGCAGTACAAACGCCGTCAGATGTGCTCGATGGAGTACATCTACTTCGCGCGGCCGGACAGCGACATCGAGGGGTGCAACGTCCACGCATTCCGCAAGGAGACGGGACGGCTCTTGTGGCAGGAGGCTCCGGCCGATGCCGACATCGTGGTCGGCGTGCCCGATTCGAGTTTGAGTGCCGCAATGGGTTATGCCGAAGCGAGCGGGCTGCCCTACGAAATGGGTCTCATCAAGAACAAGTACATCGGCCGCACGTTCATCCAGCCCACGCAGGCGTTGCGCGAAAAGGGCGTGCGGATGAAACTCTCGGCCGTGCGTACTATCGTGCGGGACAAACGGGTCGTCCTCATCGACGACTCTATCGTGCGGGGCACCACGTCGCGGCGCATCGTCGCGATGCTCAAAGATGCGGGGGCTTCGGCTGTGCACGTGCGCATCGCTTCGCCGCCCATGATGAGCCCCTGCTTTTACGGGGTCGACACCTCGACTTACGACGAGCTGATTTCGGCGCACAAGAGCATCGAGGAGGTGCGGTGCGAAATCGGTTGCGATTCGTTGCGGTTTCTTTCGCCCGAAGCCCTGTTGCGGGCGGGCGGACGCAGCGAATTGTGCATGGCCTGCTTCACGGGCAACTACCCGACGGCGTTGTATCAGTCGGTGACGCAGGCGAACAAAGACGACAAATAATTCGGAAAAAGATATGGCGCAATGTTATGAACAGGCCGGCGTGAATCTCGAAGCCGGATACGAAGTGGTGCGACGCATCAAAAAACATGTGGCTTCGACCGCACGCATCGGGTCGATGGGGAATATCGGCGCTTTCGGCGGGATGTTCGACCTCTCGGCGCTCGGTTTCCGCGAGCCGGTGTTGGTCAGCGGCACCGACGGTGTGGGCACCAAATTGAAACTGGCTTTCGCGATGGACAAGCACGACACTATCGGTATCGACGCGGTGGCCATGTGCGTCAACGACGTGTTGGCGCAGGGGGCCGAGCCGCTCGAATTTCTCGATTACGTGGCCGTCGGCCGCAACGAGCCGCAGAAAATCGAGGCGATCGTCGCCGGTGTCGCCGAGGGTTGCCGGCAGGCCGGTTGCGCATTGGTCGGCGGCGAAACCGCCGAGATGCCCGGCATGTATGCCGACGGCGAGTACGACATCGCCGGTTTTACGGTCGGCGCGGTCGAAAAATCGCAGTTGATCGACGGCTCGAAAGTCCGCGTCGGCGACGTGCTCGTCGGCATCGCTTCGAGCGGCGTGCATTCCAACGGGTTCAGCCTCGTGCGCAAAATCGTCGACGACAACGGTTTCGACTTGCACCGCTCCTATCCCGAATTGTCGAACAAGCTGTTGGGCGAGGTGCTGCTCACGCCGACCCGCATCTACGTGAAGCAGGTGTTGGAGGTCGTCCGCCGTTGCAACGTGCACGGCATCAGCCACATCACGGGCGGCGGATTCGACGAGAACATTCCGCGCATCCTCCGCGAGGGGCAGGGCATCGAAATCGACGAGGGCACGTGGGAGATTCTGCCCGTCTTCCGTTTTCTGGAAAAATACGGCCGAGTGCCGCACCGCGAGATGTTCAACATCTTCAACATGGGCATCGGCATGGTCATCGCGCTGGATGCGGCCGAGGCCCAGCAGGCTATCGACCTGCTGACCGCCGCCGA
>CAMWYI010000044.1 GCA_947178455.1 uncultured Alistipes sp.
GGAACCAGTCTGGCAAAATCACCTGCACGTCGGCCGGTTCGAGTTCGCTGATGAGTTGTAACCGCACGAGCGATTCTTGGGCGCAAGGGTGACTGACGCCGATTTGGAATGCTACCCCCGCAGCTTCGCATTTTTCAGTCAATAATTGGTTCAGGCATACGAATTCATCGAGATTCTGTGAATAGAATTCTCCGGCCGTACCGTTGGAGTAGATGCCGTTCGGCTTCGATGCAATCAAAATATCTATTTCATCGGCTTGCCGTGTGAAATCGATATGCCCTTTGTCGTCGGTGGCGAGCAGCAGGGTCGCCCAGTTGCCGCGCAATGTATCGAATGACAACGGTTTCATGGTCGGAGGTTTTCTTGACTAATCATAGGACAAATATACTGAATGGTTTTTAATATGCAATACATAATATCCATATTTTTTACGAATTGATGAATAAAATGCTATTTTCCATACTATATATAATAACAAACAGCAAAAACGGTCTTGATATTTGTATTATATAATAATTATTGTTATGTTTGCATGGCTGAAACTTAAATTTAACTCGAAGAACCGTTATGAAAAAGGAAGATGTTTCCTTGGTAGAACAAACCCAACGGGATATACTCGAATATATCTCCAAGAATAATTCCAATGCGCAGCTGCCCAAAGAGCAGGAATTCGTAGGATTGCTCGGGGTGAGCCGAGTCGTGGTGCGCGAGGCGTTGAGCCGTCTTCGTGCGCTCGGAATCATCGAAACCAAACGCAAGAAAGGTACGGTGGTCGTGGTGCCCGAGATATTCGGCGCACTCAAAGCGATTGTCATGTCGGGATTGCTCGACCGCGATACATTGCGCGACCTCTATCAACTGCGCCTGATGCTCGAAATCGGCATGGCGGATTTCGTCTTCCGCAACAAAAGCGAACTGATGATTATGAAGCTGGAAGAGATTGTCGCTTGCGAAGTGGAACTCGAAAAACAGCTGATTCGAGCCGAAAACGACGACGAAGTGCGTGTAATTGCCGAAAAACTGCGCAATGTGGATATTCAGTTCCACAGCACGCTCTTCGAGATGACGGGCAACAAAAGTCTGATTGATTTCCAGTATCTGTTGCGGCATCTTTTCTCGCTCTATGCGCCTCGTGTGAAAAAAGACTTCCATTCGCATACGATCGTGACGCACGTGGGCCTTTTCAATTTGTTGTGCAACGGTACGGCCGATGCGTTCCGAATGGCGATGCGGCTGCACCTGAAAACGCAGTTTGAAAACATGGAAGCCCTTGTGGACAAGGTGGCCAACAAATAGAACCGACCCCTAATACAAAACCCGACATGAACCTGATGAAAAAAACGATTTTGCTTTTCGCGGCATTGTCGCTCGGCAGTCCGCATATTCCGGCATCGGCATCGGATTTTACGGTGCGCGTGGCGGGTACATTGCCCGCGCTCGACGGTGTCGAAAATCCCGGTGTGGCCGGTGCTTTCATCGGAGGAACGGGTGGTCGAATCATCGTGGCTGGCGGGTCGAACTTTTCGCGCGGAGCTGTGTGGGACGGCGGCCCGAAACAGTTTGAAGATGCGATTTACCTGCTTACGCCGGTCAATGACACCTATGCCTGTGAACGGGTTGCCGATGCGAAATTGCCGGTGGGTGTTGCGCATGGTTGCAGCGCGGTGGTCGGGCGGAGCCTTTGGTGCTTCGGCGGCCAAACGTCCGAAAGGGTGTCGCGGGAAATTTATGTCTTGACGCCAGCTGGAAATTCGGTGCGGGTCGAAACTGCGGGGTTACTTCCTGAAAACTTTTGGCCTGCGGCCGCACTGGCCTACAAAGACGAAATCTATCTGCACGGTGTTGTGGAGGGAGCCAATGCTTTTTGGCGTTTTTCGCCTGCGAGCGGAAAATGGACTGCGCTGACCGCGTGCCCGGGTGCTGTGCGTTCGGCCGGGCCGGGGTTTGCTGTCCAGCACAACGGCCGCGAAACGGCCATGTATCTTTTCGGAGGACGGCACGAAACGAACGGAGAGATTCGGGCTTACTCCGACGTTTGGGAGTATCTGCCGGCGCATAACCGCTGGCAAGCCAAAAACGATATGGTGGTCGACGGCCGACCGGTCGTCGTGATGTATCCCGAAGTCGTGCCCTATGGGTCGGGACACGTGTTGGTCATCGGCGGCGACGACGGGCGGGAGTTGGCGAGACGCGCTGCAATCGAACGGGCGATCGGCAAAGCAGCGACGCCTTCGGAGGCGGAGACGCTGCGGAAGCAGTTGCGCGACGCGTTCGTCGGACACGAGGGATTCTCGAAAGAGGTGCTGGCATACCATGCCATTACCGATACTTGGGTATCGCTCGGACAAGCCGAAACGGGTTTTCCGGCCGTGTCGACAGCCGTAGTCACGGAGCACGGAATTGTGATTCCTTCGGGCGAAATCCGCCCCGGAGTTCGTACGTCCGCCGTGCAGGTCGTGACGATACACGAAACTGCGGAATTCGGTTGGGGCAACTACGCTGTAATCGTCGCCTATCTGCTGGTCATGATGGGCATCGGCGTGTATTTCGTCCGCAAAAACAGTACGACCGACCAGTTCTTCAAGGGCGGTGCGAAAATTCCTTGGTGGGCGGCCGGCATCAGCATTTTCGCGACGGCACTCTCGGCCATTACGTTCATTTCGATTCCGGCGAAGGCTTACGGTGCCGATTGGGGCATGTTCATGTTCAACATGACCATTCTGATGATCGTACCCATTGTCGTCCGCTATTACCTGCCTTTTTTCCGTAAGTTGAACGTCGCTTCGGCCTACCAGTACCTCGAACAGCGGTTCGGTTCACCGGTGCGTTACTTGGCTTCGGTATTCTTCTGCTTCTTCATGTTCGCCCGCATTGCCATCGTGCTTTTCCTGCCCTCGCTGGCGCTGAATGCCGTGACGGGAATGGGCGTCTATACCTGTATTCTGTTGATGGGGCTGGTGACTATCGCTTATTGCACGATGGGCGGTATCGAAGCGGTCGTTTGGGCCGACGTCGTGCAGGGTGCCGTGCTCTTGGGCGGAGCGCTCGTATCGCTCGTATTCCTGATACACGGCATCGAAGGTGGATTTTCCGGCCTGCTCGACGTTGCCATAGCCGACGACAAGTTCCATATTCTGAATTTCGCGTTCGACCTGACGCAGCCCGTTTTCTGGGTGACGTTGGTGGGCGGTCTGGCCAATCAGCTGTTGGCCTATACGAGCGACCAATCGGTGATTCAGCGCTATATCACGGTCAAGGATACGGCGGGCACGAAAAAGGGGCTGTGGCTCAACGGATTTTTGAGCATTCCGATCGCGGTGATTTTCTTCATGATCGGTACGGCGCTTTACGTCTTTTTCAAACAGCAGCCCGAACTGCTCAGTGTCGGGATGTCCAATACGGATTCGATTTTCCCGCATTTCATCATGTGCCGCCTGCCGGTGGGAATCGCGGGATTGTTGATTGCGGCAATTTTCTCGGCGGCGATGTCTACGCTGTCGGCCAACATCAATTCTACGGCGACGGTGCTGACCGAAGATTTTTACCGCCGCTTCCGACGCAACGCGACGGACAAACAGACGATGGGATTCGCCCGATTGTCGGGCATCGTCGTGGGTGGTCTGGGATTGCTGATGGCCGTCGTGCTCGCCACGTTCGATATTGCCTCATTGTGGGATCAGTTCAACTTCTTTCTCGGGTTGCTGACCAGCGGCTTGGGCGGATTGTTCATGATGGGAATTTTTACCGAACGGATCGGCATGCGGAGTGCGTTGACCGGATTCGCCGGCAGCATCGTCATGTTGTTGGCAGTCAATAGCTATTCCAATCTCTCTTTCCTGCTCTACGGTTTCATCGGTTTGGTTTCGTGCTTCGTAATCGGGTATCTTTCGAGTTTTGTTTTCGGGCGCGCCAAGTAATGAAAGGAACGATTACGACCATTCAGCGGATGTCCGTGCACGACGGCGCCGGTATCCGTTCGACCCTTTTTCTGAAAGGATGCAATCTGCGCTGCCGATGGTGCCACAATCCCGAAACGTGGAGCGGCCGCGTGCAGTTGCAGCAGAGTGCGGGACGGTGTATCGGGTGCGGTTCGTGTGTGAAAACTTGTGCCGCTTCGGCACTCGCGCTTGCGCCGGAGAGGATTCGTATCGACCGCAAGGTCTGCACGGTTTGCGGGGCTTGTGTCGAGGCCTGTCCTTCGGGAGCGTTGTCATTGGTCGGAGAGCACATCGAACCTTGCGAAGCTCTGCGCCGTGTGAAGCGTGATATGCCTTTTTTTCGGCAAACGGGCGGGGGCGTGACAGTTTCGGGCGGCGAGCCGTTGTTGCAAATGGAGTTTTTGACCGAATTCCTCGCGTTGTGCCGCAGGGAGGGAATCGTTACGGCGGTCGAAAGCAATCTTTCGGTCGAGTGGCGATGCGTGGAGACGCTGCTCCCGCTGGTAGACCAGTGGATGTGCGATTTCAAGGTTTTCGACGACACGCTTCATCGGGCGATGACCGGTGTCGGCAACGGGCCGATTCGGGAAAACCTCGAAAAACTGATTGGGAGCGGGGCAAAAGTGGTCGTTCGCACGCCGGTCGTTCCCGGGGTGAACGATAATGAAACCGAAATCGGAAATATCTGCCGGATGCTGCAACGTTTCGGAAATCGGCTGCAAGGGTACGAGCTGTTGCGTTTCCATACGCTCGGATTCGACAAATTCGCAGCGTTGGGTTTGGAAAATCCGATGGCCGGAACGCCCGAACTGACCAAAAAATGCTTCGAGTCGTTGCGCGATTTTGCCCGAACGATACTCGAAACGACGAAATGATGCTTATGGAACCGCAAATGAACTATGATTCGGAACTCGCCCGTCTGAAAGCGAAAAAACAGGCGCAGACTCGGGAAAAAATCGAGAAAGAGGGCATTTTGGACGAGGACGACTACGGCCGAATCGTTCCGCAGGAAGGGGTGTGGCGTATCCGCCCGAACCATGCCGACGGGTCGTTCTACGGATTCGATGCTTGGGCTGAAAACTTTTGCAGTCTGATGGATGTGCATCAGGTCTATGTCGACCCCGACGATGCGCTGGCGGGACGCTGGTGTTATTTCATGTCGAAAATGCGACCCAACAAGTGGAATCCGGATTACCCTTACGACCACCTGCGCGAGCGAATCGAATGTTACGACATCATACACGGCATCGGCGATGATGCGCACTTTGCTCCCGATTACGAAATGGGCCTCCGATTGGGGTGGGGCGGATTGCTCGATAAAATCGCCTACTATCGGACTATCAACTGCACGGAGGAGCAACAGCATTTCTATGACCTGCACGAGCGGGCGATTCGGAGTATACAGGGGTGGATTCGTCGTCATATCGACGAGGCGCGGCGATTGGCCGCCGCAGAGCACGACGAACGACGTCGCCGGAATCTGCTGGCAATGGCCGAAACCAATGAAAATATCGTCGAACAGCCGCCCCGAACCCTGCGGGAAGCCTGCCAGTGGATCGTATGGTTCCATTTGGCATCGCGAACATACAACCGCGACGGTGCCGGCGGACAAATCGACGCTCTGCTGCGTCCGTTTTACGAACAGGACTTGGCTGCGGGCCGCATCACCGATGCCGAAGCGGTTTATTATCTGGCTTGTCTGCTGATAAACGACCCCGTTTATTGGCAGCTGGGCGGGCCCGATGCAGAGGGGAAAGACCAGACTTCGGCCATTTCGTTTCTGATTCTCGATGCGGCGTGCAAGGTCGATTCGTCGCTCAATATCACGATTCGCGTGCACGACGGGCTCGACCCGAAACTGCTGCGTTACGGCGTCGAGTGCTTGGTGAAGTACCGCAACGGCTGGCCCCGTTTTTCGGGTGATAAGGCATTGGTTGCCGGATTCATGCGCAATGGTTTCGACGAACGGTTGGCCCGTCGGCGTATCGCCGTAGGATGCAACTGGATGTCGTTACCCGGGCTGGAATACACGATGAATGATTTGGTCAAAGTGAATCTGGCGAAGGTTTTTGAGGTGGCGTATCGAGAGATGAAAAAGGATGCTGGGCGGACGACGGAACGGCTTTGGCGGCTTTTCGCCTCGCATTTGAAGCTGGCTGTGCACACTGCTGCCGAAGGAATCCGTCATCACTTGAAATACCAGAAGTACAATGAACCGGAGTTGCTGCTCAATTTGTTGAGTCATGGCCCGATGGAAAAAGGGTGCGATGTTTCCGACGGCGGGGCGCAGTACTACAATCTGTCGATTGACGGAGCGGGGCTGGCGGTCGTGGCCGATTCGTTCGCGGTGTTGGAACAGCGCATCGAGCAGGAAAACCGGCTCGATTGGGCGACCATGGATAGGCTGCTCGAAACCGATTTCCAGTGTGCGGACGGTCTGAAATTCCAAACGTTGCTCAGCCGCAGCCAGCGTTACGGGCAGGCCGATTCGCTCGGACGCAAATGGGCGCTCGCCGTTCGCGACGAATTTACGGCGGCCGTGCGGAACGAAACTTCGGCGGATGGACGTTACAAGTTTATTCCGGGTTTCTTTTCGTGGGCCAATACCGTCGGGTTCGGTCTTCATGTGGGGGCTACTCCCAATGGCCGGCGGGCGGGAACGCCGATTTCTCACGGCGCGAATCCGTGCGCGGGGTTTGCAGTGGACGATGCGTCGCTTTCGTTGGCGACGGCAATTGCCGAAATCCAGCCCGGATACGGAAACACGGCGCCGATGCAGTGGGAACTCGACCCGTCGCTGGCCGGTGCGGAAAGTGTCGCGTTGATTGAGGGAATCATCAAGGCGCATTTCGAGATGGGCGGTACGCTGATCAATGCGAATATCATGGATCGGAATACGATTCTTGCGGCGCATGCGGATCCGTCGAAGTACCCCGATTTGGTCGTGCGTATTACGGGATTTACGGCCTACTTCGCGATGTTGTCGCCCGAATTCCGGCAGTTGGTGGTGGATCGCGTGTTGGAGAATTGATGATTTCGATGGAACCCTTTACAACCATAAATGTTATGAAACGTTCTGTTTTTTCTTTGCTGGCGTCGTTTTTCCTCGTTGCGGGAGCGTCGGCGCAACTGAAATATGTGGATGCGACAGAATTTGGGCTGGTCAACAAACTTTGCCAGACCGAGAATCGCTATCATCGGGTCGATACGGATAAGTACGACCTGACGAAGAACGAAGCGAATCTGTTGCACATGCCGGCCGGTATGGCACTGGTGTTCCGCACCAATTCGTCGCGAATCGGCGTGCGCACCGATTTTCTGGATTACAACGTGACCCGAAGCAGCACGACGGCCGTTTCGCAGACCGGCTACGACCTTTATATCCGTCGGGACGGCGAATGGCTCTATGCTGGGTCGAACGCTCCGAAAGACGCCCATGCGGAACAGATGCTGATTCGCAATATGGACGACAGCGAAAAGGAGTGCCTGCTTTATCTGCCGCTTTTTTGCGAACTGAAACGCATCGAAATCGGAATCGACGAAGGGGCGACGATCGAGGCCTTGCCCAATCCTTTCCGGCATCGGATTGTGATTTTCGGCTCGAGTTTTACGCAGGGCACGAGCACCGGACGTCCGGGTATGTCCTATCCGATGATTATGCAGCGCAGCACCGGATTGCAGTTCATCAACCTCGGCGTTGCCGGCAACTCGAAACTCCAGCAGTCGTTCGCCCGAATCATCGGCGATAACGATTGCGATGCGATTATCGTGGATGCTTTTTCCAATCCGGGCCCGGAGATGATTCGCGAGCGGTTTTTGCCGTTCGTCGCAGCGATTCGGAAAGCGCATCCGCGCGTGCCGGTGATATTCCTCCAAACGATTTATCGGGACCGGGCCAATTTCGACCTCCAAGAGCGAGCTCGCGAGGAGGAGAAACGACGGGCGGCTCGGGAGGTTTTCGATGCAGCGGCCAAAATCTATGACGGCATCTATTTCGTCGACGAACCCAACCTGACCGGAACCGACCACATCACTTCGTTGGACGGAACCCACCCGGACGATTTGGGCTATTGGCGCTGGGCCAATGCCATTCGGCCGCGTATCGTCAAAATTCTGAAAAAACACGGAATCCGATGAACCGTCCGACTGTCGGAGGGCATGCAAACGAAACCAACATGACAATAGAATCATAATTTATTAACAATCAATCATTATGTTTAAGTTAACCGGACTTATTCCCGCTGTTTTCACGCCGTTCGACAACGCGGGAGCAATCGATTTTTCGCAGATTCAGCCTTATGCAGACAAACTCGTGAAGGAGGGCGCATACGGTGTTTTTGTCTGCGGTTCGACGGGCGAATGCACCTCGATGACGGTCGCTGAACGCAAAAGCGTGCTCGAAGCATGGGTCAAAGCCGTAGCAGGCCGCGTGCTTGTTATTGCGCATGTGGGCGGTACGTGCCAGACCGATTGCATCGAATTGGCCCATCATGCTCTTGAACAGGGAGTCGACGCCGTAGGTGCTGTCGCTCCGTTTTACCTCAAACCTGCATCGGTCGAGGATTTGGTGGCTTTTTACAAACCGGTGGCTGCCGCTTGTGCTCCGCTGCCGTTCTATGCTTACCATATCCCCTCGATGACGGGTATCAACCTGCCGATGAAAGAGTTTTTGGCACAAGGCGCGAAAGAGATTCCCAACCTGAACGGCATCAAATTTACGTCGAACAACTTTATGGAGATGATCGAATGTATCCGCTTCGAAGGTGGCCGTTTCGATATTCTCAACGGGTTCGACGAAATGCTGCTTTGCGGTATGGCGGTCGGCGCGCGCGGCGGTGTAGGCAGCACGTATAACTATTCGCTCGGTACCTATCGTAAAATTTACGATTCCTTTCTTTCCGGTGACCTCGAAGGTGCTCGTGCCGCCCAGCAGGAGTCGGTGGACATCGTGCGGGTGATTATCGCGCATGGCGGCGGTATTCGCGGCGGTAAAGCTATCATGAAACTCGTCGGCATCGATTGCGGCAACTGCCGTTTGCCGGTTGCGCCCTATACCGAGTCCGAAATGAGCCGGTTGGCCGAAGAACTCCGTGCAATCGGATTCCTGAAATAGGCTTCGTTTGCCGAATCGGCATCCCGATTTCAGCAAGAGCGCTTCACCGATTGGCGAAGCGCTCTTGCGGTTCCGGCAGAATCTGGCACGATAATCGACGCGGTCTGTTTCCGAAAAACATGCCGCCTATGAAAACCACCTATCTCGGTCTGGAACTCCGGTCGCCTGTCGTGGTGGGGAGCTCGCCCTACACGACCGATGCGGAACACATCGCGCGCTGCGTTCGACACGGAGCGGGAGCCGTCGTGCTGCGCTCCATTTTCGAGGAGCAAATCGTCCGGCAGGCCGCCGCGTTGTCGTGCCAATCGCCCGATGCAGGCATGGGCGACGCGGGCGAATACCTCGAACGCTATCTCGGCGATGAATATCTGGCCGGTCATCTGCGCGTTATTGCTGCTGCCCGCGAAACCGGCGTGCCCGTCATCGCCAGCATCAACTGCATGACAGGTTCCGCCGCATGGGCCGACTATGCCGCTGCGATGGAGCAGGCCGGTGCTTCAGCGCTGGAACTGAACATCTTTCTGCAACCCACCGACCGCCATGCCGCCGGTGCGGAGCTGGAAAAAACCTATGTCGATACGGTCGCACGAGTGACGAAAGCCGTCGGGATTCCGGTCGCCGTGAAACTGCCGCAACGGCTGACCAATCCGTTGGCCGTAGCGGATGCACTGGTAGGTCGGGGTGCGCGGGGCGTGGTGCTGTTCAACCGCTTTTTCGAGCCGGACATCGACATCGAACGGCTCGCTTTTGCGGTGGGCAGCCCGTACAGTCATCCGTCGGAGTTGCGCAACGTGCTGCGCAGTGTCGCGTTGTGTGCGACGGCGGTGCCGCAACTGGATATTGCCGTATCGACGGGCGTGCACGACGGCGAAGCGGCCGTCAAGGCGCTGCTGTGCGGAGCACGGGCCGTGCAGATTTGCACGGCCGTTCACCGGTTCGGTTACGCGGTCATCGGGGAAATCGACCGTTTTATCGACGCATGGGCCGAACGACACGGATTCGCCTCGCTCGACGCGTTCAGCGGCCGAATGGACTACGGCCACACGGCCGACGACACCTACCAACGCACGCAATACATGAAATACTACCGCGAATTTTGCGGCGACGACGTACCGGCTTTGGGATAAAACAAAGAGGGGTATCCACATCGTGGATACCCTTTGTCTTGTTCGGTTCGGCTGCGATTAGTTAATCGTCCGCCGGTCGGGTTCGTGGTCGGGTGAAAGGGCCTCCATGTCGATTTGCAGCTTCACCATCTGAATGGCGGCCGCAGCGGCTTCGTCGCCCTTGTTTCCCAAGCGTCCGCCGCAGCGGTCGAGTGCCTGCTGCATGTTGTCGACGGTCAACACGCCGAATGCGATGGGCATGTTCCAGTGAATCTGCAACTGCGTGATGCCCTGCGTCACCCCCTGACAAATGTAGTCGAAATGGCGCGTATCGCCCTGCACGACGCAACCCAATGCGATGACGGCATCGACGTCGGTGTATTCGGCGAAGAACTGCGCTCCGAGCGCGAGCTCGAACGCCCCCGGCACGTATTTAATCTGGATATTCAGGTCGGGGCATCCGGCATTGCGCAACGTGCGGACGGCACCTTCGAGCAGGGCTTCGGTCACCTCGCGATTCCACTCGGCCACGACGATTCCGAAACGCATCTCCTCCGCCGAAGGAAGCGGTGCGTCGAATGTGGAAAAATTGCGGTTTTTCGTGGCCATCGTCCGAATCGGTTATTGTACGGTACCCAGCAATTTCTCTGCCTCGCGGGCATCCATCGAAGCGGGATAATCGGCCGAAATACGCTCGAAAAAGGCAGCGGCCTGCTTCGTGTCGCCGTTGGCACGGGCTGCAAGACCCGCTTTGCGCAGGTACATCGGGGCCGTGAGGTTGTTGTCGGCAGCTTTGACCGCTTTTTCATAGAGTTTCACGGCACGGCCGTAATCGCCCTGTTCGACGGCTACGTCGCCCTGCAACCCATAGTTCTGGGCGTTGATGAGCGCGCCCGGGATGCCCTTGACCGTCGAATACTTGGCCAGATAGGCGGCGGCATTTTCCAAATCGCCCGTTTGCAGGTAGCAGATACCGGCATAATGCTTGGCCAGATTGCCCGACGGCGTGGAGCCGTACTGCTCGATGACTTCGAGGAAGCCGGCGCCGTTGGCATCGCCTTCGAGTGCCAGCATATAATCGGGATTCTCGGCCTCGAAACGCTCCTGTGCCTGCGCGATGAGTTCGGCGGCTTTCTCGGCACGCGGCTGCATGATGAGCGCGCGGTAGCCGTAAATCAGAAGGCCGACCGCCAGCAGCGCGAGGAGAGCGTAAGACAATCGGCGGCCGTTGTTCTCCAAGAAGAGTTCGGTTCGGTTCATTGCTTGACCGAGCGTTTCGGGCTCGGCGACTTGCTGTGTTGCCATAGGAATTTTCGTAAATTTTTGCAAAGATAGGAAAAAATCCGCATTCCACGTTCGGCACTCCTAATTATTTCTTGTACCTTTGCTCCATGCGTCTCAAAAAACTGTCGTTGGTCGACTTCAAAAACATCGCGCAGGAGGAAATTTCGCTGGGCGCGGGGGTCAACTGCCTCGTGGGGGACAACGGGGCGGGTAAGACCAATGCGGTCGATGCCGTGCACTACCTGTCGATGTGCAAGTCGTCGCTGCCGATGACCGACGGCCAGAGCATCCGGCACGGGGCCGATTGTTTCCTCGTCGAGGGGCAGTATCTCTCCGACGGCGGCCGGAGCGAACGCATCGTTTGCGCCTGTTCGCGCAAGGGCGGCAAGGTGCTCAAACGCAACGGCAAGGAGTACGACCGGCTCTCCGACCACGTGGGGCTGATTCCGGCCGTCATCGTCTCACCGGCTGACGGTGCGCTCGTGAGCGATGCGGCCGACGAACGGCGGCGCTACCTCAACGCTTTCATTTCGCAGCTGGACAAGGGCTACCTCCAAGCCCTGATGCGTTACAACGCCGTGCT
>CAMWYI010000045.1 GCA_947178455.1 uncultured Alistipes sp.
GAACGGCGAGTGGGAGGAGGTCGAAGCCAAACGCGCCGATTTCCCGATGTCGGTGATTCCGCAGGCGATTCGTTCGTACTTGCACCAGCACTATCCCGATGCAGCGGTGAAGCAAATCGACCGCGACCGTTACGGGTATGAGGTGAAATTGCGCAGCGGGCTCGAATTGGAGTTCGACAAGGACGGTCGTCTGCTCAAAATCGACGATTGATTCGTCCGAACGACCGGCGTGTGTCGTCCGGTCGTCGCAAGTTATTTTCGCGACTCGCACCCTTTCGGGGTGCGGGTCGTTTTGTTTGTATAGGCAAGACTTATGCTGCTATCGGAAAATACGATGCAGAGCGGCCAAAAAATGCAAACGAGTTTGCTTTTTTGCACTCGACTTTTCGTATCTTTGACTTCGTCTTCGATACTCCCGCTCGGCAAAACCAAACAAGTTTGCTTTTGCCCTCGCTTATTCGTATCTTTGCCTTGCAAGAAACTAAATTCAAAAACGATACGGTTATGTTAAGCAAAAAACTGCACGATGCGCTCAATGCGCAAATCAATGCCGAAATGTGGTCGGCTTATCTCTACCTTTCGATGTCGCTGGACGCCGAAAACAAAGGGCTCAAAGGCGTTGCCAACTGGTTCAACATCCAGTTCAAGGAGGAGCAGGACCACGCCCGCATTCTGATGAACTACGTGCTGTCGCGCGACGCCGAAGTGAAACTCGCGCCTATCGCCGAAGTGCGCACGTCGTGGACGTCGCCGCTGGAAATGTTCAAGGATACGCTGGAACACGAGAAGAAGGTGACCGCCATGATTCACAATTTGGCCGCTATCGCCGCCGAAGACAAGGACTACGCTTCGTCGAACATGCTCGTGTGGTTCATCAACGAGCAGGTCGAGGAGGAGGAGAATGCCCGCGAAATGGTGGCGGCGTTCGATGCCGTCGACGGCAACAAGTTCGGGCTTTACATGCTCGACAAGGAGTTGGCCGCTCGCGCTTATTCGGTGCCGAGCCCGTTGGCTTCGAAAGAGTAGCCGTTTTTTTGGTCGCACGGAACATCCGGTCGGCCGTCGGTCAATGGGGTATTGCAACTCGGAGGGCACGCATGTCTGGAAGGTTGATGAGTTAAGGGCGTGTACTCCGTGATTTTCAGACCGGCGGTCGGACGGGTGTCTTCGTTTTGAAACGAATCCTTCCGCATGTTGAATTTCCGCGTTCTCGCCGAATCTTCGGAACGCATGCCCGCGATGAAGGCCCTCGTGCCGTTCGTGCTCGGCATCGTGGCGGCGGACTATTGGACGCTGCCGTTGTGGTTCGTCGTCGTGGCGGCGATTGCGGCCGGTGTGCTCGCCGCGCTGTTCCGTTCGGCATGGGCATTGGTTGCGATGTTGGTGGCGGTCGGATTCGGACAGGCCGAGTTCCGCCGGTATGCGTGCACCGTGCCGCGCGAGGTGCCGACAGAGTTCGACCTCCGTATCGAGGGCATCCCCTCTGCTCGCGGACGTTATGTTTCGGTCGAGGCCGTCGTTGCGGCTTGGCGCGACCCTGCGTCGGGAGAGTGGTTCGCGGCCGACGACCGGTTGATGCTCTATGCGGATACGCTCGTCGGGCTGGTGCACGGCGAACGGATTTGTTGTCGCGGCTGCATTCGCGATTTTCGGGGCGGGGCCGAGAGTTACCGTCGGCTGATGCGGCGGCGCGGATTCGTTGGTACGATGTGGGTCGGCCTGCGCGATGTTTCGCTGCGGCGTTCGGGCGACAATTCATTCATATTCATGCACCTTTTCTCGCCTCGGCATAGTCCGCCAGCGGCCTCTGCTCTCGGCTTATCGAAAACGTTTCACTCCGCAGCGGTCGAACGGCTCGCGCGGCTCGAACTATCGGATAATGCCGCCGCGCTCGTGCGGGCAATGGCGGCGGGCGACCGCAGCCGGATTGCTTCGGATTTGCGCGTTCGCTACTCCCGCGCCGGATTCTCGCACCTGCTGGCCGTATCGGGATTGCACACGGGCATCGTTTTCTGGTTGATTTACCTGTTGTTGGGGTGGCTGATGCTGTTGCGGCGTGGCCATTTGGTCTATTACGTGTGCAGTGCGGCGGCCGTGTGGCTGTTCGTCGCAGCGGCCGGTTTCCCGCCCAGCGCGGTGCGCGCCGCCATTATGTTCACGCTCGTGCAGGGCGCCTTGTTCGCAGGACGGGAATTGGCCGCATTGAACTCGCTCGCCATTGCCGCATTCGTCATGCTGTTTTGGCAGCCGGCATGGCTCGGCGACATCAGTTTCCAGCTTTCGTTTTTGGCCGTCGGCTTTCTGTTGGCATGGGGCGTTCCGCTCCAACGGCGGTTGCGCACGCATCGGCGCGCGGTCGATGCAGTAATCGGTTCGTGGGTCGTCGGCTTGGTGGCAGGAACGGCCACCGCTCCGTTGGTCGCGCATACGTTCGGTATCGTGCCGTTGGCCGGTATTGCGGCAGGACCGCTGGTCGTGCTTCCGGCCGCCGTCATCGTGTTGTGCGGCACGGTGTGGATGTTGTTGCCTGTGCCGTTCTTGGCACCGGTCGTCGGCGGGTGCATCGAAATTGCGGCATGGGCGCTCGATGCGCTGGCCCGTGTCGTCGCCGAAATGCCCGGCGGCTGCGTCGAATGGCATCCCAGCGGTGGACTGACGCTGGGCATCTATCTGTCGCTGTTGGCGGCAACGCTTTTCGTGCGCACCCTCGAACCGCGCGAACGGAAAAACGGCGAACTGCGCCGTTAATGCAAAATTTTTCTTATATTTGTATTGGTAAGTTGTTGAACAATCGCATGGAATGTAAAATAGATTCCGCATCGCGTATCGCGGTCATCGGTTACGGCAGTTGGGCGACCGCGCTCGTCAAGTTGCTGACGGGCAACGAACAACGGGTCGGGTGGTACGTGCGCAACCCCGACGTGTTGGAGACGCTGCGCTCCGAAGGCCGCAATCCGCGTTATTTGAGCGACGTCGAGTTCGACCGCGCGCGCATCGCGCCGTCCGACGACCTGAACGCCGTCGTGCGCGAGGCCGACATTTTGGTCTTGGCGGCTCCGTCGGCCTATCTGAAAACGTTTCTCGAACCGTTGACCGAATCGCTCGCCGACAAATTCGTGTTGTCGGCTATCAAGGGCATCGTGCCCGACGACTATCAGACCGTCATCGAATACTTGCACGAACGTTACGACCTGCCCTACCGGCAGCTTGGACTTTTCACGGGCCCGTCGCATGCCGAAGAGGTGTCGCGCGGCAAATTGTCCTATCTGACGGTGGTTTGCCCCGACGAGGAGCTGGCCCACGCAATCGGCCCGAAATTCGCGACGCCTTACATCCGGTTGAGCTATTCGACCGACCTCTACGGCATCGAATATGCCGCTATTCTGAAAAACATCTACGCGCTGGCCGTCGGACTGGCCGTCGGGCTGGGGTACGGCGACAATTTCTTGGCCGTGCTGATTGCCAACTGTGCCGATGAAATGACCCGTTTTCTCGACGAGAGCTATCCCGCCGACCGCAACACGCGGGCTTCGGCCTACTTGGGCGATTTGCTCGTGACGTGCTATTCGTCGTACAGCCGCAACCGCCGGTTGGGGCTGCTCGTCGGGCATGGGTGCACGGTCAAAAGCGCGTTGAGCGAGATGACGATGATTGCCGAGGGCTACTTCGCGGTCGACTGCATCCGGCACGTCAATTTCCGGCACAAGGTCGACATGCCCATTGCCGATATGGTCTACGACGTCTTCTACCGCAACGCGTCGGCCCGCCGCCGGATGCGCGAACTGACCGAAAAATTATTCTAACGATAAATGAATCTATGAAAAATCTGAAATTGGACATCCGCAAGTCGGGGGTCGAAATCACACCGGCCATGCAGACCGAAGCCCAGCAGGCCAATGCGCTGCTCCATTCGGGCAAGGGTGCCGGCAACGATTTTCTGGGTTGGGTGCACCTGCCCTCGTCGATTTCCGACGCCGACCTCGCCGCGTTGCAGGCGCAGGCCGACAAATTGCGGGCAAAGGCCGATTTGGTCATCTGCATCGGTATCGGCGGCTCCTATTTGGGTGCCAAAGCGGTGGTCGAGGCGTTGACCGACCCGTTCAAGTTGCTGCACAAGGAGCAGAAAGATCCAACGGTGGTTTTCGCCGGTCAGAACATTTCCGAAGATTACGTCAGTGCGCTGATGAAGGCTTCGGAGGAGCACTCCATCGCAGCTATCGTCATTTCGAAATCGGGTACGACGACCGAACCGGCCATCGCGTTCCGGCTCATCAAGGCGGCTATCGAGCAGCGTTACGGCAAGCAGGAGGCGGCTCAACGCATCGTGGCCGTTACGGACAAGGCGCGCGGCGCGTTGAAGACCCTCGCGACGCAGGAGGGCTATCCGACGTTCGTCATTCCCGACGACGTGGGCGGCCGTTTCTCGGTGTTGACGCCCGTCGGGTTGTTGCCGCTGGCGGTCGCCGGCGTGGACATCGCCGCGTTGGTCAAGGGCGCGCAGGAAATGGAGCGGGCGACGGCCGAAAACGTGCCGTTCGAGGAGAACCCGTCGGCCATTTATGCCGTCGTGCGCAATGCGCTCTATCGCAGCGGCAAGAAAATCGAGATTTTGGGTTCCTACGAGCCGCGCCTGCAATACATCAACGAGTGGTGGAAGCAGCTCTACGGCGAGAGCGAGGGCAAGGAAGGCAAAGGGCTGTTCCCTGCCAGCGTGACGCTGACGGCCGACCTGCACTCGATGGGCCAGTACATTCAGGAGGGCGAACGGACGTTGCTCGAAACGATTATTTCGGTGGCCGAACCCGATGAAAAGGTGGTCATCGAGCCGGATGCCGAGAACCTCGACGGGTTGAACTTCTTGGCAGGCAAACGCATTTCGGAGGTGAACCGCATGGCCGAGTTGGGCGTGCAGTTGGCCCACGTCGACGGCGGGGTGCCCAACATCCGCATCGAGATACCGAAGGTCGACGCGCATACGATCGGCGGGTTGCTCTACTTCTTCGAGAAAGCGTGCGGCATCAGCGGTTACATGCTGGGCGTCAATCCATTCGACCAGCCGGGCGTCGAGGCTTACAAGAAAAACATGTTCGCCCTGCTCGAAAAACCGGGCTACGAAGAAGCGACCAAAGCAATCAAGGCGCGGTTGTAATCGTTCTTTCGCGGAATAGACGAGGCGGCTTCCGTATATGGGAGCCGCCTCATTGTTTTCAGGCGTTGCGCAGCCGTCGGACGGTGCGTCGGATGCGGGTCAGCATCAGCACGGCCGCTGCCGTCAGCCCGACGAAGTAGCCGAGAAACAGCCCCGACGGCCCCATGCCCAGCGTGAACCCGAACAGATACCCGACGGGCAGGTTGAGCACCCAGTACGAGAGAATGGCTATCGGCGTGATGATGCGCACGTCCTGCAATCCGCGCAGGACGCCGACCGAGATGTTTTGCAGCCCGTCCGACAACTGGTAAAGCGCGACGAAGAGCAGCAGCTCGGAGGTCATCGCGATGACTTCGGCATTGTCGGTGAAATAGAGCGGAATCAGGTGCCGCAGGGCGACGAATCCCAGCATGGCAAATCCGTTCCACACCAAAATCAGGTGGTACGATGCTTTCGCCGCCAGCGACAGCCGGTCGATGTCGCGCGTGCCGTAGCAGTGCGAAACGCGGATAGTCGTGGCCGCGCCGATAGCCGTCACAATCATCCACGCGGCGTTGTTCACCGTGATTGCGATTTGGTTCGCTCCGATGGCCTGCGTCCCGAACCAGCCCATCATGATGTTGGTGCCGATGAATGCCGATGATTCCAAAAACATTTGCGACGCAATCGGCACCCCGATGCGCAGGAGCGACCGCACCGTCGCCCGCCGCAGTTTGCCGAGCGAGAATCCGTCCAGATAGTGCCGGTATCGGTCGCGCGAGCAGAAATAGCCGATGATGAGTATCATCGCCGTGATGCGTGCCAGCAGGGTGGCGAGACCTGCTCCCGCAGCGCCCATGCGCGGCATGCCGAGATGCCCGTAGATGAAAACCCAGTTCAGCCCGATGTTCGCGAGGTTCGCCAACACGGTCGCGATGAGTTCCGCATGGGTGTTGCCCACGCCCTCCAAAAACTGCTTGAACGCGAAGAACGCCATGATGAACGGCATGCTGTACGCCAGCAGCCGGTAGTAGGGTAGGGCCATGTCGACTACTTCGGCCGGTTGCCCCAGCCGGTAGAGCAGCGGGATGCACGCCAGATGCAGCACGGTGGCCGCGATGCCGAGCAGCGTGTAGAACAGGATGCCGTTTTGGAGCAGTTCGGCCGATTTGCGGCGGTCGCCTTGCGCGAACAGCTCGCCGACGAGCGGCGTCAGCCCCATCGCCACGCCGATAGCCGTGATGAAAAAGATGAACGAAATGGAACCGCCGAATGCGACGGCTGCCAGCGGCGTGGGGTCGCTGCCGCCGAATTTGCCCACCATGACGTTGTCGGCCAGTTGGGTGAGAATCTGTCCGACTTGGGTCAGCATGACCGGCAGCGCCAACCGGATGTTGGCTGCGTATTGCGATTTGTAGGTAGCGAAACGGTACATTGGGCGCAAAGGTAATAAGAAAAGTCGAAAGTGCCGCACTTTCGACTTTTCGCAGTTCGCGCTTACGCTACCCGCAGCGTTACGCCTTCCGATGGGTCGGTTTCGATGACCACCGTGTCGCCCTCGTGCAGTTTGCCGTCGACGATGAGTGCCGACAGCGGTTCTTCTACGTGGTCGAGCAGCGTGCGTTTGAGCGACCGTACGCCGTAGCGCGATTCGTAGCCCATCGTCGCCAGCCGGCGGCGGGCCGAGTCGGTGATTTTCACCTCATAGCCCAAGCGTTGGGTGCGTCGCAGCAGTCCGCCCAGTTCGAGTTCCACGATGCGCTCCACGTCGTCGAGTTCCAGCGAACGGAACTGCACGATGTCGTCGATGCGGTTCAGAAACTCCGGCGCGAAGGTCTGTTCCAGCGCCTTGCGGTACTCCGCCTGCGGCGTCTCGACCAGCGCGGCGCTTTTCGAGGAGGTGCTGTATCCCACCGAAACGGGTCGTTGCGCCGCTGCGCGCGACCCCACGTTCGAGGTCATGATGATAATCGTGTTGCGGAAATCGACTTTGCGGCCCGAACCGTCGGTCAAGTGTCCTTCGTCGAAGAGTTGCAGCATTGTGTTGAACACTTCGGGGTGGGCTTTCTCGATTTCGTCGAACAGCACCACCGCATAGGGTTGGCGCCGCACCGCTTCGGTCAGCTGGCCGCCCTCGCCGTAGCCCACGTAGCCCGGAGGCGAGCCGATGAGACGCGACACATTGTGCTTTTCGGCGTACTCGCTCATGTCGATGCGAATCAGGCCGCGCCGTTCGTCGAACAACCATTTCGACACCTCTTTGGCCAGCAGCGTCTTGCCCACGCCCGTCGGTCCGACGAACAGAAAGACCCCGATAGGACGGTTCTCGTCTTTCAGCCCCGCCCGCGAACGGCATATCGTGCGCGAAATGCGTTCTACGGCTTCCTGCTGCCCCACGACACGGCCCGACAGGTGGTCGCGCAGGGCATGCAGACGGCTCATTTCGCTCTCCGAAATCCGGTCGGCCGGAATGCCCGTCATGGCGGTGATGACCTGCCGGATGTGGGCTTCGGTAATCTCCATCGGATTGGCTTCGAGCGTGCGGCGCCACTCGGCCCGTTCGTCGCCTAATTTCGAGCGCAGGGCCAGTTCGCGCAGACGGGCCGATGCCGCTTTTTCGTAGACCGCTCCGTCGATTGCTTCACGCCGTTCGCGCTGCACCTGACAGAGGGCTGTCTCCATTTCGCGCAGTTCGGCCGGTTCTTGGGCCGACAGCAGGTGAATCCGCGAACCCGCCTCGTCGAGCACGTCGATCGCCTTGTCCGGGAAGTAGCGGTCGGTGATGTAGCGTTCCGAGAGGGTCACGCAGGCCCGCAGCGCCTCGTCCGTATAGCGTACGTTGTGGTGGCGTTCGTAGTGCGGCGCGATGTTTTGCAGGATGCGCAGCGTCTGTTCGGGGGTCGTCGGTTCGATGAGCACCTTCTGAAATCGGCGTTCGAGGGCCGAATCGCGTTCGATGTTCTCGCGGTATTCGTTCAGCGTCGTCGCGCCGATGGTCTGCAACTCGCCGCGCGCCAGCGCCGGTTTCAGGATGTTGGCCGTGTCTAAACTGCCCTGCGTCGAACCCGCCCCGACGATGGTGTGGATTTCGTCGATGAAGATAATGGTGTTCTGGGCCTTGCGCAGTTCGTCGAGCAGCTGTTGCATGCGCTCCTCGAACTCGCCGCGAAACTTCGTGCCCGCTACCAACGACGAGATGTCGAGCGAGAAGACCCGCTTGTCGGCGATGGTGTAGGGCACCTCGCCCGCTGCGATGCGCAGGGCCAGCCCCTCGACGACGGCGCTTTTGCCGACGCCCGCTTCGCCGATGAGAATCGGATTGTTCTTCTTGCGGCGCGACAGAATCTGTACGACCCGTTCGATTTCGGCTTCGCGTCCTACGACGGGGTCGAGCAGCCCTTCGCGGGCCTGCCGCGTCAGGTCGACCCCGAATTTTTCGAGCAGCCGGTTCGTGTCGTCGGCCTGCCGGTCGTCGGTGTCGAAATCGAGCATGTGTACCTGTATTTCGGTGCGGAAATCCTCGCCTACGACGAATTTCTGCATGTCGGCGGCAATGATTTCGGCGTTGATGCCGAACGCTTCCAGCACCTGCGCCGTGGCGGTCGCGGGGTCGGAGGCGATGAATTGCAGGGCATGGCCGGTCGATATGCTGCGGGTCGCGGTGACGGTGTTTCGCAGTTCGTCGGTAAAGGTCCGGTAGAAAGTTTCCGATTCATCGGTATGCTGCGTATCGGGCCGCTCGGCGGGCTCGACGGCCAACACCGCGCGTTCGATGCGCTGGCGCACCTGATGCAGCTCCCAGTCCTGCAAACGGGCCGAAAGCAGTTGATAGGCGAGCGAACCCTCCTCGCGGAGCAGTTCGAGCGTGAGAAAGTCCTTCAACGAGTGACGGATGCCCGCTTTCGTCGTCTGAAAGGCGGTACGGGCGATGAGCCCTTCGAGCGTTTTCGAGATTTTCACTTGCATATTTCGTCGTCTTTTCATTTCGCAAATAGAACGACGAAACCGTTTGGCTTATTGTGCAGACTTTTTCGATAGGTTTTATTTATACAAGCTGTTCCGCTTCTTCCGCCCATGCACGCAGCTGATGCAGAATCGGTAGCAGCGTGGCGGTGCGCGGGGCGAGACGGTATTCCACGCGCGGCGGCACTTCGGGGTAGACCGTGCGGACGACCAGTTGGGCATGTTCCAGTCCGTCGAGCGTCGCCGCGAGCATCCGTTCGGAGACGCCGCCCGCGACGGCACGCCGCAACTCGTTGTAGCGCAGCGTTCCCCGCTCTTCGAGGGCGAGCAGTACGAGCAGCGCCCAGCGGCTGCCAAGCAGTTCGATGAGCCGGCAGGCGGGTGAGGGGAGGGTATCGGAAAAATTTTTCATTTTTTTTCGGCGGGCCAGCGGGTTGAGGGTCAGCGAAACTTACACGTAGGGAAGTGACTTACAGCCGTTTCCGTTCTTGTTTCGGTGCACGGGCCGCATTACTTTTGCCGGACAAAATTACGAAAATTATGATGACTCGTGATTCGCTCGACCGGTTGCATTTCACCGGTACCGTGTGGCGTCCGCCCCACGAGGCTTATTCGGTCTTGTTGCAGGCCACGACCGGATGCACGCACCACGCCTGCAAATTCTGCGGACTTTACGGCGACCTCCGCTTCCGCGTGTCGCCCATGACCGAAATCGAGGCCGACCTGCGCATCATCGCCCGCTGGCAGCCGCGCGCCCGCCGCGTCTTTCTCGTCGGGGCCAATCCGTTCGCGCTCGGTTTCGACCGGCTCGTGCGGCTGGCCGACCGGATACGCGACTACCTGCCCAAAGTGCAGACTATCGGCATGTTCTCGCGCGTGGACGACATCGCCCGAAAATCCGATGCCGAGTTGCGCGAGTTGCGGACTTACGGCTTCACCGGATTGAGTATCGGCACCGAGACGGGCGACGACCCTACGCTGCGGCGCATGAACAAGCGTACGACGGCGGCCGAAATCATCGCCCAGAGCCAGCGGCTCGACGCGGCGGGCATCGAGTACTATTTCACGTACATGGCGGGGCTTGCCGGTGCGGGCAATGGCCAACGGGCGGCCCGTGCGACGGCCGAAGTGTTCAACTGCACGCATCCTTATTTGATTGGATTGGTGTCGCTTACGGTCTTTCCCGACACGGTGTTGGCGCGCGAGGTGCAGACGGGCGAGTTTCGCGAGGCGGGCGAGTTGGAGCGGCTCGATGAGGTGCGGACGCTGCTCGAACGGTTAGAGATCGCGACCACGATTGCGGGGCAGACGGTTTCCAACACCGTGCCGTTGTTCGGGCGGTTGCCCGAAGACCGTGCGCGGCTGCTGCGCGAACTGGACGATGCCCGCAGCCGCTTTTCGGAGCGCGAGTTGGTGCGCTACCGGCGGGGAATAGACTATTTGTAGCCTGCGCGGTCAGCGGCGGCAGTCGGGCAGCAGGCGCTGCACGCCGCAGACGGCGATTTCGACCGGCGCGCCCTCGTTCTGTACGTCTACGCCGTCGTGGGTGACGGTCACGGTCAGAATCCGCCCGCGATAATCGACGCGGAACGTCAGCGACCGCCATGCTTCGGGCAGGTGGGGCTCGAAATTCAACACGCCGTCGGACATCCGCATGCCGCCGAACCCTTCGACGACGGCCAGCCACGAACCGGCCATCGAGGTGACGTGGCACCCCTCCTCGACCTCGCGGTTGTAGTCGTCCAAATCGAGACGCGACGTGCGCAAGTACATTTCGTAGGCTTTCGCCGCATCGCCGATTTTCGCGGCGAGAATGGCATGCACGCAAGGCGACAGCGACGATTCGTGCACCGTGCGGGCCTCGTAGAAGCGGAAATTGCGGCGAATGGTCTCCGTGTCGAAATCCTCTTGGAAGAAATAGAGCCCCTGCAAGACGTCGGCCTGCTTGATGAAGCACGAACGCAGAATGCGGTCCCACGACCACTTTTGGTTGATAGGCCGTTCGGCGGGGTCGAGGTCGCTCACGAGCTGCTGTTCCTTGTCTAAATAGCCGTCCTGTTGGAGGAAGATGCCGCGTTCGCGGTCTTCGCCCAAGTACATTTTCGCGTTTATTTCAGCCCAGCGCGCCGTTTCGACCGGTTCGTCGAAGCGGCGTTTCGCACAGATGCGGGCATAGGCTTCGGGACGGTTCTCGCGCACCCACGCCGCTGCTTCGGTGGCATAGCGCATGCACCAGCAGGCGAGGTAGGAGGTGTACCAGTTGTTGTTGACGTTGTTTTCGTACTCGTTGGGGCCCGTGACGCCCAGCATTACGTACTGCTGCCGCGCTTCGGACCACGTGATGCGCTGTGCCCAAAAACGGGCGATAGACAGCAGTACTTCCAGTCCGCCGTCGGCCAGATAGTCGCGGTCGCCGGTGTAGCGCACGTAATTGTAAATGGCATAGGCGATTGCCCCGTTGCGGTGAATCTCCTCGAACGTGATTTCCCACTCGTTGTGGCACTCCTCGCCGTTGATGGTCACCATCGGATAGAGCGCCGCGCCCTCCTTGAAACCCAGTTTGGCGGCATTCTCAATGGCCTTATCCAGTTGATTGTAACGATAGACGAGCAGTTCGCGGGCGACCTTCTGACCGGCGGTCGAGAGGTAGAACGGCAGACAATAAGCCTCCGTGTCCCAATAGGTGACACCGCCGTACTTCT
Source organism: uncultured Alistipes sp. (assembly GCA_947178455.1). Taxonomy (GTDB): domain Bacteria; phylum Bacteroidota; class Bacteroidia; order Bacteroidales; family Rikenellaceae; genus Alistipes. The sequence continues at coordinate 11,794 of CAMWYI010000045.1, forward strand.
CGCCTGTGAAGCCTTTGGGGC
>CAMWYI010000046.1 GCA_947178455.1 uncultured Alistipes sp.
TGCACGTCGAACTGAACATGATGATGAAGATGATGATCGGCGGCAAACTCCAAGAAGCTATCGACAAAATCGCCGAAGGCATTGCCACTGCGATGAACAGCGCACCCCGTTTTTAGCGGGTGCCTGCTTGCGGCGAACTGCTGCGGGTGCTCGGCCCGCGCAATCCAACAATTTTCTTTACTCCCGCATGCTGCGGGCCACTGCGCGAACGGTCGGGAAAGCGGTTTGCAGGTACTCGTCCGCCTGTGCCGGAGTGCACCACTCGACCCGCTCGATGCCCTCTTCGGTTTGAGGGGTCGGGCTGTCGCATGCGTCGGTGCGCAATTCGTACCAATGGGTGCGTTTCAACTCCCAACGCGCGGTTTTCGGAAACCAATAGGCATGCCATGTAGCGCACAACGGCCGCACGACTTCGGCGCGAATGCCCGTCTCTTCGGCAATCTCGCGCGCAGCGCAAACCTCGCAGCTCTCCCCCTCCTCGATATGTCCTTTGGGCAAGTCCCAGCGTCCGTTGCGGTGCATCATCAGCCACCGGCCCGCACCGTCGACGACGATGCCGCCGGCCGCTTCGACCTGTGCGAAATCGGCCGCAAACCGCGCGAATGCCGCGTCGGGCTGCGGCGTCGCCACGCACACCGAATTGCGGGTTTCGAGAATTTTGAGTATCTTGTCGCGTGTTATTTCCGCGAAGTCGCGAACGACGGCCTCGTCGGGAAATCCGGCGGGTGCATCGGCAGCGAACGACACCGACTTGTCGGCGAAATAGACGATTGTTTTCATAAAAGCAGTCCGTTTTTCGGTCCGGTGCAACAAAGATAAATGAAAAAACCGATATGCGAATGAAAAAACTTTTTCTGTTTATGGCTCTTGCAGCATTGGGGACAAGCTCGTGCGACCTACGTCCCGCACCCCTGAAAATCGACAACGCCCTGACGGCCGACGAAATCGCCGCCGCACGGCTTACGCCCGAAGTGATGTGGAAGATGAGCCGCGCAGGCGGTTCGTCGCTTTCGCCCGACGGCTCGAAGCTGCTCTACCAGCAAACCGACTATTCGGCGGCCGAAAACCGCAGCGTGACGACCCTTTGGGTCGAGGATACCGTCACGGAGACCCCTACCCGACTGACCGACACGTCGTCGAACAACCTGTCGCCCCAATGGTCGGCCGACGGACGGAGCATCTACTTCCTTTCGGACCGGAGCGGCTCGATGCAAGTGTGGCGAATGACTGCACAAGGTGCCGAACCCACGCAGATAACCGGACTGGGCAAAGGAACCACCGACGTGGAGGGATTCGGCGTCAGCCCCGACGAAAAGCACATTTGGTGGGTGCAGCAAGTGCACGTCGCCGCCCGCAAATCGTCGGACATCTACAAGGACATGGACAAATCGCAGGCCCGCATCTACGACGACCTGATGGCCCGCCACTGGGACTACTGGGACGAGGGCGACTACCGGCATATTTTCGTTGCGCCGATGGGCAAGGGGCTCGTGAAGGACGGCACGGACATCATCGGAGCCGATGCCGCGTGGGACGCGCCGCTGGCGCCCTATTTCGACATGGCCGAAATCGCATGGAACCACGCGGGCACGATGCTGGCCTACACGTGCAAACCGCTGACGGGCACCGCCTACGCCGTATCGACCGACTCGGACATTTTTATTTATGACGTCGGCACGGGCAAGACCCGAAACATCTGCAAGCCAGTGGAAATCGCCGAAAAGCAGCACGACCTGCCGGGCTATGACAAATATCCCGTCTGGTCGCCCGACGACCGGCGAATCGCCTTCCGTTCGATGCGCCGTGCGGGCAACGAATCGGACAAGGAGCGGCTGATGGTCTACGACTGCCGGACGGCCGTCTTCTGCGACATCACCGCCGCGTTCGACTACAACGCCGCGAATACGGTGTGGGAGGACAAAGACCACCTGCTGTTCATCGCGCCGATGCAGGCGACGCATCAAATCTGCCGCGTGACGGTACCGGCCGACGATGCGAAATGCGGCGTATCGGAGGTAGAAGTGCTGACCGAAGGCGACCACGACATCAACGCTTTCACGTTCGCCAACGGGCACATCGTCGCCGAAGTGACGACGATTTCGATGGCCACCGAATTTTTCGAGATAGACCCCGCGACGGGCACCATGGTACAGATTTCGGAGGTCAACAAACCGATTTATGAAAATATCCGCATGGGCGAGGTACAGAAACGCTGGGTGAAGACCACCGACGGCAAAGAGATGCTGACGTGGGTCGTGCTGCCGCCCGATTTCGATGCGACGAAAAAATATCCCGTGCTGCTCTACTGTCAGGGCGGCCCGCAGAGCGTCGTATCGCAGTTTTGGAGCTACCGGTGGAATTTCCAGCTCATGGCGGCGCAGGGCTACATCGTCGTGGCACCCAACCGGCGCGGCCTGCCCTCGTTCGGGCAGGAGTGGCTCGACCAGATTTCGGGCGACTATTCGGGGCAGAACATCCGCGACTATCTGTCGGCTATCGACGACGTGGCGCGCGAAGCGTGGGCCGATGAAACCCGCATGGGCTGCGTCGGCGCATCGTACGGCGGCTATTCGGTCTACTTCCTCGCCGGATGCCACGAGCAGCGGTTCAAGGCGTTCGTCGCCCACTGCGGCATCTTCGACTTCGATTCGATGTACGGCCACACCGAAGAGCTGTGGTTCGTGAACAACGACTACGGAGGCCCCTACTGGGAGAAAAAGAACGCCGTCGCGCAACGCTCCTATGCCAACTCGCCGCACAAATTCGTGGCGAAGTGGGACACGCCGATACTCATCATCACGGGCGAACGCGACTTCCGCATCCCCTACACGCAGTCGCTCGAAGCATTCACAGCGGCCCGCGTGCGCGGCATTCCGGCCCGACTGGTCGAATTCGAGAACGAAGCGCACCAAGTGTTCAAACCGCAGAACTCGCTGGTCTGGAACCGCGAATTTTTCGGCTGGCTGGACAAGTATGTGAAAGGAGAATAAGCGTCAGCGTTCGACGTAGGCTCCGTGAGGACAGGTCTCGATGCACTTCCGGCAACCGATGCACGCTTCGCTGTGGCGGAACATGACGTGTTTGTGGAACCAAAAGTCGATTTTGCCGATTACCTGTCGCGGACATTCGTCTACGCACTTCCAGCACGCCTTGCATTTGCGGGCATCGATTTTCACATAACGGGTCGCTTTTCTACTCATGAGTCTTTCAATTAAAGAGGTGACGGGGGACAAAGATACGGAAAAAGAGGACTTCGACTTGCATCGGGGCCCTCTTTTTTCGGGATGTTCATAAGTTGTTGAATAAAATCGGGAGCGATTGCTTGCAGGTCTGCGGGCAATCGCTACTTTTGTATCGGACAAGGTTCCCCTGCCGGCATCCCCGCCGGCAACGGGATTAAAAGGGAACGCCTGTGCGAATCAGGGGCTATTCCCGTAGCTGTAAGCTCCGTCATCGGTCGTGCACTCTTGGCCACTGTCCCCGCGAGGACGGGAAGGCGCACGACAGGAGCGAGCCAGAAGACCTGCCTCGTCCGATACCGGTCGCATTCTTCGGGAATAAAGAAACCTCCGGCGAATTGTTATTAACTTTTTATAATACGGGAACGGGAACTCCTCGATTTCGGGGGACGGGCCGGATTTGCAGGGTGCGGAACGGCACGCTGCGAAAGCGTCCTCGCCGTCGAATCGGGAAACCGACCAAAAACACAACTATCGCTATGGGCATTTCGGAAATGAGCATCATCAAACGCGACGGAAAGCGCGAACCTTTCTCGCTCGACAAAATCAAGCACGCCGTCAGCAAGGCATTCCTTTCGGTCGGCTCCTACGCTACGGACGACGACCTGATGGCCGTATTGAGCCGCGTGCGCGTGTCGAACGGCATGAATGTCGAGGAAATTCAGAACCAAGTCGAGGTGGCGCTGATGGCCGAACGCTACTTCGCCGTCGCCAAGAGCTACATGCTCTACCGGCAGAAGCACACCGAAGACCGCGAAGACCGCGAGAAGCTCGATTTTCTGATTAATTACTGCGATGCGTCGAACCCCGCGACCGGCTCGAAATACGATGCCAATGCCAACGTCGAGAACAAGAACATCGCGACGCTTATCGGCGAACTGCCCAAACAGAACTTCATCCGGCTGAACCGCCGTCTGCTGACCGACCGCATCAAGGAACTCTACGGCAAAGAGCTGTCGGACAAATACATGCACCTGCTGACGAATCACTTTATCTACAAGAACGACGAGACGTCGATGGCCAACTACTGCGCCTCGATTACGATGTACCCTTGGCTGTTGAACGGTACGCTCGACATCGGGGGCAACTCGACGCGTCCGACCAACCTCAAATCGTTCTGCGGCGGATTCGTCAACATGGTGTTCATCGTCTCGTCGATGCTGTCGGGCGCCTGCGCAACCCCCGAATTCCTGATGTACATGAACTATTTTATCGAACAGGAGTACGGCCCCGACTACTATCTGCACGCCGACGAGGTAGTCGACCTCTCGAAGAAGCGCCGCACCATCGACAAAATCATCACCGACTGTTTCGAGCAAATCGTCTACTCGATCAACCAGCCGACGGGCGCCCGCAACTTCCAAGCCGTGTTCTGGAACATCGCCTATTACGACCGCCCCTATTTCGAGAGCCTGTTCGGGGAGTTCGTCTTTCCCGACGGTTCGCATCCCCACTGGGAGTCGCTGTCGTGGCTGCAAAAACGCTTCATGCGGTGGTTCAACCGCGAACGCACCAAAACCGTGCTGACCTTTCCGGTCGAGACGATGGCGCTGTTGAGCAAGGACGGCGATGTCATCGACAAGGAGTGGGGCGATTTCACGGCGCAGATGTACTCCGAAGGGCATTCGTTCTTCACCTACCTGAGCGACAACGCCGACTCGCTGTCGTCGTGCTGCCGCCTGCGCAACGAGATTCAGGACAACGGATTCAGCTACACGCTCGGAGCGGGCGGCGTCTCGACCGGCTCGAAAAGCGTGCTGACCATCAACCTCAACCGCTGCATTCAATACGCCGCGAAGAACGCGATTCACTACCTGACCTACTTGGAAGAAATCGTCGACTTGGTGCACAAGGTGCAGACGGCCTACAACGAGAACCTCAAAAAACTGCAAGCCAAAGGGATGCTGCCGCTGTTCGATGCGGGCTACATCAATCTGTCGCGCCAGTATCTCACTATCGGCGTCAACGGGCTGGTCGAAGCGGCGGAGTTTTTGGGGATTCCGATCAATGACAACGAACGCTATGTCGAGTTCGTGCAGGGCGTTCTCGGGCTAATCGAACGCTACAACAAGAAATACCGCTCGAAAGAGCTGATGTTCAACTGCGAGATGATTCCGGCCGAAAACGTGGGCGTAAAACATGCCAAATGGGACCGCGAGGACGGCTATGCCGTGCCGCGCGACTGCTACAACTCCTATTTCTACATCGTCGAAGACCCGTCGCTGAACATCGTCGACAAGTTCCGGCTTCACGGCCGCAAGTACATCGACCACCTCACCGGCGGTTCGGCACTGCACATGAATCTCGAAGAACACCTGTCGCAGGAGCAGTACCGGCAGCTGCTGCGCGTGGCGGCCATCGAAGGCTGCAACTACTTCACGTTCAACATTCCGAACACGGTCTGCAACGACTGCGGACACATCGACAAACGCTATCTGAAAGCGTGTCCCGAGTGCCACAGCCGCAACGTGGACTACCTGACGCGCGTCATCGGCTACATGAAACGGGTGTCGAACTTCTCGTCCGCACGGCAGGAGGAGGCCGCACGCCGCCACTACGCGAAAGCCGAATAATGGTCAAGTACTGGAATTACGACATCGTTTTCGCCGAATTTCCCGACGAAACGACGCTGGCTCTGAACATCACGGGGTGTCCGAACCGCTGCGCGGGATGCCACAGCCCCCACCTGCAAGCCGACTGCGGACAGCCGCTCGACGAAGCGGCCCTGCGGCGACTGCTCGACCGCTACGGGACGGCCGTCACCTGCGTGGGATTCATGGGCGGCGATGCACAGCCGGAGGAGGTGGCGCGGCTGGCTGCGTTCGTCCGCGAGGGGTGGCCCTGTCTGCATGTCGGCTGGTATTCGGGACGCAGCCAACTGCCGCCCGAAATCCGACCGGAACGATTCGACTACATCAAACTGGGGCCTTGGGTTGAAGCACAAGGCCCACTGACGGCCCCGACGACCAACCAACGGCTCTACCGCATCCGACCCGACGGCACGATGGAGGATATTACGGCGCGGTTCTGCCGGAAGTAAAACGAAAAAGCGATTCGCTATTGCGAATCGCTTTCGTCTTATTTATTATAGGCTTCCAATCCCTCCCGCAGAAATTCAATAAATCCCTCGACACTCAAATCATAGCCGCGCGGCGGAGCGAGCAGCCGGCCGTCGCGCCCTTGCAGGATGTAGCAAGGCTGGGCGTTGATGCCGTACTGCGTGCGGGCATAGTAGGAGTTGATTTTGCCGAGACTTTTCAGCACTTTGCCCGTGTCGGTCGTTACCCATTCGCTCTTGGGCAGCACCTTTTTGTCGTCGGAGTAGAGCGCCACGATGACGTAATCGTTGCGCAGGATTTCGAGCACCTCCGGCGCCAACCACACGCGGGCCTCCATTTCGCGGCAATTCACGCATCCGTGCCCCGTGAAGTCGATGAACAACGGTTTTCCCACTTCGGCAGCATAGGCTTCGCCCTCCGCCAAGTCGAAAAATCCCTCCAATCCGTGCGGTAGGTGGAGAAAATCGCTGTATTTCGGACGGTCGGCGGCACTCCGTTCGACAGCGGCCGGAGCTGCGGCGGCACCTTGTCCGACGACGAAGTCCTGCGTCGCGAGCGGCGGCAGGTAGCCCGAAAGCCCTTTGAGCGGCGCACCCCACATGCCCGGAATCAGGTAGACCACGAACGAGAATACGGCAATGGCCAATGCCAGCCGCGTGACACTGACATACGGCACGTCGCTGTCGTGAGCGAACTTCAATTTACCCAGCAAATAGAGGCCGAGCAACGCGAACACCACAATCCAAATGGCCAGATAGACTTCGCGGTCGAGCAGCCCCCAATGGTAGGTCTGGTCAGCTACGGAGAGGAATTTGAAGCCCAAAGCCACCTCGACGAAACCGATGACGACCTTCACCGAATTGAGCCAGCCTCCGCTTTTGGGCAGTTTTTTGAGCACTTCGGGGAAGAACGCGAACAGCGTGAACGGCAAGGCGAAAGCGAGCGAGAAAGCGAGCATCGTCAGAATGGGCGTCCAAAACTCACCGGCGGTCGATTTGATGAGCACCGACCCGACGATAGGCCCCGTACACGAGAACGACACCAGCACCAGCGTCAAAGCCAAGAAGAAGATGCCGCCCAATCCTTTGGTGTCGGCTTTCGAGTCGCTCTTGTTGACCAGCCACGAGGGCATCGTAATCTCGAACGCCCCGAAGAACGACGCGGCGAAAAGCATGAAGACGACGAAGAATACCACGTTGGGCAGCCAGTGGGTCGCCAGCCAGTTGAAGATGTCGGCCGTGACGGCGTCGCCCCCCAACAGACGGGTCGCCAAAATGATGACAGCGATAGGCACCGTATAGAGCGCCACGATGAACAGACCGTACAGCGCCGCCCGCATCCGTCCGCGTGCCGCGCCGCCCTCGCCTTTGAGGAAATAGGAGACCGTCATCGGAATCATCGGGAAGACGCACGGGGTCAGCATGGCGGCGAAACCCCACAGGATAGCCTCGATGATGAACGCCCACAACGACCCGCCGCCCTGCTCATCGGGCGTCGGTTCGACAGTTGCTTTGCCGGAGCCGCTTTCGACGTTACCGGCCGCCGCGCCCTTGCGCCCGATCGGCACGGTCAGCACCGTATCTTCGGGCGGCATGCAGGTGTTGTCGTTGCAAATCATCCATTCGACTTCGGCGCGGACTTCGGCTTCGGGAACGGACAAAATTACCTGCTGCGCGAACCGTGCGCGGCCCGAAAAAGTGCCGATTTCCATGCCGAACATCGCGTCGTAATGACGCTGCGGCGCGGATAACTGCTGCACACTGCCGATGTACCGCACCCCGTCGGCGGGCAAAAACCGGATAGCGGTAGCGTTGGGCCCGCCTGCCTCGTAAGGCCCCATATCGTAGAGGTGATACGAAGCCGGAACGGCGGCTTCGAGCACGATGCGGCAGGTGTCGCCGCCGAGCGGCTCGACGGAGGTGCTCCACGCGACCTGCTGTGCGGAAAGGCCGCCCAACGGCCATATCGCCACGAGCGCGAGCAAAAAACGGATTATTCGGCTCATAATACGGAATTTTCGATGGATTATACGGCGTAAAGATAGGAGTTTTTCGCGGATTTTCGTACATTCGCACGATGTTTCGCATCTCGCTCATCATCACTACCTACAATCGTGCCGCGCAACTCGTCGCAGCGCTCGAATCGGTCGTCCGGCAAGATTTGCCCGCCGCCGAATGGGAGTGTGTCGTGGTGAACAACCGCTCGACCGACGACACAGCGCAACGGTTCACCGTTTTTGCAGCCGAGCACCCCGAATGTCATTTGCGCATGGTCGACGAACTGCAGCAGGGGCTCTCGCATGCCCGCAATCGGGGCATCGCCGAAGCACAGGCGCCGCTGGTGGCATTCATCGACGACGACGAACGCATCGAACCCCAATTCCTGCGGGCCTATATCGCCCTGTTCGACGGGAACCCAACGGCGCAAGCGGCCGGAGGACGCATCGTGGCCGAATACCCCGACGGCCGACCGGCATGGCTCTCGAAATACACCGAAATCCCTATCGCCAACACGATGGATTTCGGGCCGGAGATACGGCCGTTTCCGGCCGGACGCATTCCGGGTGGCGGGAACATGGCCGTTCGGCGCGCGGTATTCGAGGTGTGCGGCACGTTCGACCCGCAACTCGGCCGCAACGGCAAGACACTCTCGGGCGGAGAAGAGACCGATTTGTTCGCACGCATACGCAAACGGCACTACACGCTTTGGTACGTGCCCGCAGCGGTGATGCACCACATCATCCCTGCCGAAAAACTCACCGAAAGCTACTTTCGCAAGCTGTGCCGCAACATCGGCATCGGCCAGCGCATGCGGGCGAGTCGTCGCAACCGGCTGTTGCGCGCCTACGTTGCCGAACTCCTGAAATGGGGCGCGACGCTATTGCTTTGCTGCACGATGCGGCCCGTACAAGCCCGCTGGCTGCTACGCATGCGGCGAGAAATCAGCGGCGGACTGTTCTCGGCGGCGGAAAGACCGTAATACGGATTCCGACCGATGAAAAAGCCCGCAGGTCTTCTCCTCCTGCGGGCTTCGTTTTTTGCTAAACGCAATCACTAAAACTTGTAACCGACACCGATCGTAACGACGAGCGGATTTTTGTGATATTCGGCGGTCTGAATCATCCACTTGAAACCGGCCGATACGTCCCAATGCTTTCCGAGCGAGAAATCGGTGCCCGCACCGACGTTGACGCCGAACGACCAGCCGCCGATGTCGTTGGCACTCACGCCGACCGCCGGATAAACCGACCACACGCGGGCCACGCGAATCAACCGATACTGAAGGTCGACGTTGGCATCGATCGAACACCCCTGTTCGCAGAGCGCCGTGATAGCCGGCTCGACCCGCCACCTGTTCGTCAGGCTATAACGGCCGAAAGCCCCGATGCCGAAAATGGCACCCTCCGCACCCGTATGGGTGTAGATGCCCATGCGCGGGCCGACGGCCCAATCGCCCTGTTCCTGTGCCGATGCGGCACCTATCGCGAAACATGCGATGATTGCAGCTAAAAGAATTTTTTTCATGTTTTCGTTATTTTGGTTGAACTGAATTTTCTGTGTCGCACGCTTTGCACCGACCAAATATAGCGATAATATCCACCAGCGCAAAGAAAAATCAACGAACCGGACTTTTTTCACGACGAAAAGCGGAACCTGCGACTTTCGTGCCACAGGTTCCGCTTTCGTGCGACAATCCGGACGTTGCCGGACAAAATTATTTCTGGTTCAACGCGGCGTGAGCGGCGGCCAGACGTGCGATAGGCACGCGGAACGGCGAGCAGCTCACGTAGTTGAGACCCGCATAGTGGCAGAACTCGACCGACGAAGGTTCGCCGCCGTGCTCGCCGCAGATACCGCATTTGAGGTTCATGCGCGTGCCGCGACCTTTGAGCACCGCCTCGCGAATCAGCTGGCCCACGCCGTTGCGGTCGAGAATCTGGAACGGGTCGTTCTTTAGGATACCCTTGTCGAGGTAGATGGGCAGGAACTTGGCGATGTCGTCGCGCGAGAAGCCGAACGTCATCTGCGTCAAGTCGTTGGTACCGAACGAGAAGAACTCGGCGACCTCGGCGATTTGGTTGGCCGTGACAGCCGCACGCGGCACCTCGATCATCGTGCCGACCATGTAGTCGATTTTGTCGTTGCGCTCGGTGAAGACCTGCTCGGCCGTAGCGTCGATAATCTTCTTCTGATAGCGCAGCTCCTTGTGGTTGCCGACCAGCGGCACCATGATTTCGACGTGCACGGGCTTGCCCGCAGCTTTGACGTTCATGGCCGCCTCGATGATAGCACGCGCCTGCATCTCGGTGATTTCGGGATAGGTGTTGCCCAAACGACAGCCGCGATGACCCAACATCGGGTTGAACTCGGCCAGCGATTCGACTTTGGCGATGATTTTCTCGACCGGCACGTTCATCTCTTTGGCCATTTCGCGCTGGCCCTTTTCGTCGTGCGGCACGAACTCGTGCAGGGGCGGGTCGAGCAGACGCACCGTCACGGGATACCCGTTCATGGCCTTGAACAGCCCCTCGAAGTCTCCGCGCTGAATGGGCAGCAGCTTGCTCAACGCGACGCGGCGACCGGCCTCGTCATCGGCCAAAATCATCTCACGGATAGCCTTGATGCGGTCGCCCTCGAAGAACATATGCTCCGTGCGGCACAATCCGATACCTTCGGCACCGAACTCGAACGCCTGCTTGGCATCTTTGGGCGTATCGGCATTGGCACGGACTTTCAGCACGGCGTATTTGCCGGCCAGCTCCATGACTTTGGCGAAATCGCCGCTCAAATCGGCCGCTTTCGTCGCCACCTCGCCGAGGTACACCTCGCCGGTCGAACCGTTGAGCGAAATCCAGTCGCCCTCCTTGACCGTCACGCCGCCCACCTTAATCGTGCGGGCCTTGTAGTCGATTTCCAGTTCACCGGCACCCGACACGCAGCATTTGCCCATACCGCGAGCGACGACGGCCGCGTGGGAGGTCATACCGCCGCGCGCGGTCAGAATACCGGCAGCGTCGAGCATGCCCTTCAAGTCTTCGGGCGAGGTCTCGATACGCACCAGCACGGCTTTCTGCCCCGTAGCGGCGAACGTCTTTTCGGCATCTTCGGCGAAGAAGACGACGGGCCCCGTAGCGGCACCCGGCGAAGCGGGCAGACCCTTCGTAATGACCTTTGCCGAAGCAATGGCTTTCTTGTCGAACACGGGGTGCAGCAACTCGTCGAGCTTCGCCGGCTCGCAACGCAGCAC
>CAMWYI010000047.1 GCA_947178455.1 uncultured Alistipes sp.
GGGTCGGTGACCACGAGGTCGTCGCCCTCGCTGCGGGCCGCGAAGATGCCTGCGCCCCCTTGCAGCGTCAGCAGCCGTTCGTCGCGGCTGCGGGTCAGCAGGGTCTGCGCATCGGCCAGCACTTGGCGCGCTTCGGCTCCCTTTTCGGGGTGGTCGAGCAGGTCGGGATAGCGGCCTTTCAGACCCCACGCCGCGAAAAAGAAATTCCAGTCGATGAACGGCTCGACGTCGGCGATGTCATAGTCGGGAAATACCATGCGGCCTGTGTGAAGCGGCTCGACGGGCACGTGGGGCGGACGGGCTGCGCCGATGCGGCGGGCTTCCGCCAGCGTCACCGCATTGCGTTGCGCTTCGCGGCGGGCGTATTCGTCGCGCAGGCGTTGTTGCTCTGCGCGCACTTCGTCGGCAAACCGGTCGCTGTCGGGGCCCAGCAGCTGTGCGAGCAGACGGCTGTTGCAGCTGGCATTGGGCGAGTGGACGACCGTGCCGGAGTAGACCGGTGCGATTTTCAGGGCCGTGTGGAGGTCGGAGGTGGTCGCGCCGCCGATGATGACCGGAATCCGCAGGCCGCGCCGCTCCAATTCGCGGCATACGCCGATCATTTCGTCGAGCGACGGCGTAATCAGCCCGCTCAATCCGATGCACTCCGCGCCCCATGCGACTGCTTCGTCGACGATGCGCTGCGCGTCGACCATGACGCCCAAATCGCGGATTTCGTAGCCGTTGCAGGCCATGACCACCGCGACGATATTCTTGCCGATGTCGTGCACGTCGCCCTTGACCGTCGCCACCAACACCTTGCCTGCGCGGTGTTGCGTCGCGTTGCGTTCGATGTAGGGCGTCAGCACCGCGACGGCTTGTTTCATGACGCGCGCCGTCTTGACCACCTGCGGCAGGAACATTTTGCCCTCGCCGAACAGCGTGCCGACCCGCTCCATGGCGGGCATCAGCAGCGTGTCGACCACCGCCAGCGGGTCGCCCAGTTGGCGGTAGGCTTCGAGCGTGTCGGTTTCGATATATTTCGCATCGCCTTTCAGCATGGCGTGGTCGATGCGTTCGCGCAGCTTCGTCTGCCGCCACGTGTCGGCGGCTTGCGACGTCGCTTCGGTTGCGGCGTGCATGCGCTGTGCATACTCCGCGAGCCGTTCCGAAGCATTCGGTCGACGGCACAGCAGCACGTCCTCGACCCGTTCGAGCAGTTCGGGCTCGATGTCGTCATAAACGCGCAGTGCCTGCGGGTTGACGATGCCCATGTCCATGCCCGCGCGGATAGCGTGGTAAAGGAACGCCGCGTGCATCGCTTCGCGCACGGGATTGTTGCCCCGAAAGGCGAACGAAAGGTTCGAGACGCCGCCCGAAACCTTGGCATGGGGCAGATGCTCCTTGATCCAGCGCGTGGCATCGATGAACGCTTTGGCATAGCCGTCGTGTTCGGCGATACCCGTCGCGACGGCCAGCACGTTGGGGTCGAAAATGATGTCTTCGGCCGGAAAACCGGCTTCGGTCAGCAGACGGTAGGCGCGTGCGGCGACCTCGATTTTGCGTTCGCAGGTGTCGGCCTGCCCGCGCTCGTCGAAGAGCATCACCACGACGGCCGCTCCGTAGCGGTGGATTTCGCGGGCCCGTTCGAGGAACACCGTTTCGCCCTCTTTGAGCGAAATCGAGTTGACGACGGCCTTGCCTTGCGTGGCTTCGAGTCCGGCCACGAGCGTCGCCCAGTCCGACGAGTCGATCATCGTCGGCACACGGGCGATTTCGGGTTCCGACGCAATCAGATTCAGGAACGTGCGCATGGCTTTCGGGCCGTCGATAAGGCCGTCGTCCATGCAGACGTCGATGATTTGTGCGCCCGCTTCGACCTGTGCTCGGGCGACGGAGAGGGCTTCGTCGTAATTGCCCTCGCGAATCAGCCGCGCGAAGCGGGCCGAACCGGCGACGTTGGTGCGTTCGCCTACATTGATGAAATTGGCTTCGGGAACGATTCGCAGCGGTTCCAGTCCGCATAGCACCGTTTCGCGGCACGGCGCGGGCAGCGGGCGCGGAGCATAGTCCCCGATGATTTTGTGCAACTCGAAAATATGTTCGGGCGTCGTGCCGCAGCATCCGCCCACGATATTGACCAATCCGCGCCGCAGGTACTCGCCGACATCTTCGGCGAACATCGAGGGCGTTTCGTCGTAGCCGCCCATGACGTTGGGCAGTCCGGCGTTGGGGTGGGCCGAGATGCGCACGGGTGCGACGGCGGCCAGCCGCTCCAAGTAGGGCAGCAACTGTTTGGCTCCGTAGGCGCAGTTGAGACCGACGGAAAGCAGGTCGGCATGCGCGACCGAAGCGCAGAAAGCCTCGACGGTCTGCCCCGACAGCGTGCGGCCGCTGGTGTCGGCCAGCGTGCCCGAAACCATGACGGGCATGCGGCGGCCCGTCCGTTCGGCGATGCGGTCTATGGCATAGAGGGCCGCTTTGGCGTTGAGCGTGTCGAATACGGTCTCGACGAGCAGGATGTCGACGCCCCCTTCGAGCAGTCCTTCGACCTGTTCGGTATAGGCGTCGACCAGCTGGCGGAACGTCACCTCGCGGGCCGCCGGATCGGCGACATCGGCCGACATCGACGCCGTGCGGTTCGTCGGCCCGATAGAGCCTGCCACGAAACGCGGCCGTTGCGGATTGCGGGCCGTGCAAGCGTCGGCCGTCTCGCGTGCGATGTGGGCGGCGGCGCACGCGATTTCGCGGGCGAACCCCTCCAACCGGTAGTCGGCCAGCGACACGGCGTTGGCATTGAAAGAATCGGTCGTCACGATGTCGGCTCCGGCCGCCAGATATTTTTCGTGGATTTCGCGCAGCACGTCGGGACGGGTCAGCGCGAGCAGGTCATTGCACCCTTTGAGCGGAACGGGCCAGTCGGCGAACCGTTCGCCGCGATACTCCGCCTCGGTCAGGCCGTAGCGCTGCACCATCGTGCCCAATCCGCCGTCGAGCAGCAGGATACGTTCGTCCAAGAGCCGTCGGAGCGGCTCCGGCCCGCCGGTCGGCGCGGCGAATCGCTGTATGTCGTCAGTCCGTTCGATAGCTATTTGGAAACGATTTCGATTTCAAAGAGTTTCGGCCAGTTCTTGCCCGTCACGAAGATACGTCCCGTCGCCGCGTCGCGCGCGATGCCGTTCAGTACGTCGGTGTCGGGCGTCCGGTCGCTGTCGGGCAGCAGGCCCGTGAGGTCGACGATGCCCTCGACGATGCCCGTCGCAGGGTCGATGACGAGGATGCAATCTGTCGTGTAGACATTGGCCCAGATGCGGCCGTCGATCCATTCCAGTTCGTTGAGCAGCCGCACCGGTTCGCCGCGCAGGGTGACTGTGATGCTCCCCGTGCGCCGGAAATCCACAGGGTCGACGATGCGGATGTTCTCCGAACCGTCGCTCATGTAGAGCTTCTCGCCGTCGGTGGTCAGCCCCCAGCCCTCGCCGGTGTAACGGAACGTGGCGGTTTCGCGCCCCGTCGCTGCGTCGTACACGTAAGCCTTGTTCGACAGCCACGTGAGCTGGTAGATTTTGCCGTCGAGCAGCGTGATGCCCTCGCCGAAATCGGCACGCGGCAGGCGGGCGACGACGGTCGTGCGGCCGGTCGCGAGGTCGGTTTTCGTGAGCCGCGAAGCTCCGTTCTGACCCGTGCCCTCCCACAACAACCCGTCGGCGAACTGCAATCCTTGCGTGTAGGCGTCAGTGGCGTGGGGATGAACTGCTTTGACGCGGTAGGTGCACACCGTCGGTTCGACCGTCCGGTCGGCGGCGGGCCGCTTGGCGCGAACCGTCCCCGAACCGCAGGCGACGAGCGACGCCGCGACGAGCGAAAGGAGCAATCGGTATTTCATTCGGTCGCGTGCGGCTATTTGCGCACCTTGAAGATGATTTTGCGCACGACGCCTTCGCCGACCATCGGAGCGTGTCCGTCTTCGGGGAAGAGTACCGTGAACTGGCCCGGGTAGAGCGTATAGTAGGTCTGCGGCACGTCGTCGAAAAGCTGGATGTCTTTTTCGCGGTTGAACGCGCCCTGCGGCTGTGTGAGATTGCACCGCTCGCTCCAACCGAACGACTCGCATTTGCCCGTGATGAGCATCTGGATGTCGATGTACTCGTCGTGCACCTCCAATTTGGCGGCCTCTTTGGTTTTCAGCTCGCGTTCCATTACGTTGACGTAGATGTCGCGGCCGTCCAGTTCGTGGATGCCCGGCTCGACGGTCGTCCAGTCGGTCGAAGCCATCAGTTCGAATGCTTTTTTCATGCGCGGGCTCACTCCGTAGTAGAGCGCGGCGTTTTTCAGAGAGTCTAAAATCATTTTTATTAATTTAATTGGAATTTATCTCACGGTTTTATTTACATCCGTTTCTGCAACCGCACGATGATAGGCAGGTGGTCGGAATAGGTGACGAACGGCGTCGCATAGGAAACGGCCCTGAACCCCGACGAGTGCAGCAGGTAGTCGATGCGCAGGGTGTTGAAAAATCCGCGATAGGTGTGCGAATAGCCCGTGCCGCACTCGCTGAACGCATCCTCCGCTCCGCGTGCCATTGTGCGGTAGACATACGAAACCGGTGTGTCGTTGAAGTCACCGCAGACGATGTAGCCCGTGCGTGTGGCGGCGATGACCGGCGCGATGCGGTCGACCTGCTCGGCCCGCAGGACGCTGTTGTTGCGGTGGCGGCGGATGATGCTCCGTATCTTGGCCCAACGGGTCGAATCGGTCAGATAGAGCCGCTGCGAGAGGAATTCATCGTCGTCGGCCTTGATTTCGGTGGTGTGGAGATGATTGTTGAAGATGCGCACCACTTCGTCGCCGATGCGTACATCGGCCCACATCGACGCGCCGGCGGTCGGTATCGTGTCCGATTGCACGATAGGGAACTTGCTCAATATCACCATCGGGCCGGCTGCGACCGTGCCGCTCGTGCCCACCACCGAGTAGTTTTTCAGCAGATTGGTGAATGCCGCGCTCTGCCGGACGACCGCCGCATTGTACTCTTGCAGGCACACGATGTCGGGATCGAGCCGCAGAATCAGTCGGCTGATGCGGTCGGGGCTGGTTTCGCCGCGATCGTCGTAGAAATAGCGCACGTTGTAGGTCATCACCTTGAAGGTGCGGTCGTAATTCGGTTCGCCGTAGGTGCGGCGGAACTGCCCGCGATAGAAGAGCGAGATGTGGAAGCATCCCACCGCAATCAGCATGAGCAGCACGCCTGCCCGTCCCCAGCTCCAGCGAATGATCCAGTAGAGAACCAGCACGATGGTCGCCACGAAGATGCCGGGTGCAATGAGTCCCAGCATGGGGAAAATTTTTACTTTCGCGGGGTGGATGTAGGGCACGAGCAGCGTCAGGGTCATCGTCAAACCGACGATGACGGTCAGTACGGTCATGCACCCGTCGAGCAGGGTCGTCGCGAACAGCGGGCCGCGCTGGCGTTCGTAGCTTTTGTAATCGGAATAGTACTCTTCAGCCATGTGTCAGAATCGGATTTTGCCTTGTCGCCGCCACCAGTAGAGCAGCAGCAGTCCCCACAGCATGCCGCCGACATGGGCGAAGTGGGCGACGTTGCCGTAGCCGCGCCAGCCGGAGAACAGTTCGATGACGCCGTACCCGATGACGAACCATTTGGCTTTGATCGGCACGGGTAGCGGGAAAATGAAGATGTGTTGGTTTGGATGCAGCACGCCGAAGGCGAGTAGCAGGCCCATGACGGCACCCGACGCACCGATGAGTTGCACGTAGTATTCGCCCGTGAACCATACGGTGGCCATTTGGATGAGGGCCGCGCCGATGCCGCAGACGAAATAATAGATCAGAAACCGTTGTTGTCCCAGTTCGTATTCGAGCGTGCGGCCGAACATCCACAGCGCGAACATGTTGAAAAAGAGGTGTTCGAGACCGCCGTGCAGAAACATGTAGGTTACGAACTGATAGGAATGGAACAGCGGGTTCTGAAACCAGAACAGCGAGCCGTAGAGCATGATTCGTTCTCCGACAGGCAGCAGCGCAGTGGCCATGAAAGCCAGTACGTTGATGATTATCAGGTTTTTGACGACCGGAGGCGTCTGGAAATAGGGATTCATTAAAGGCAAAGATACGAATAAACGAGAGCAAAAGCAAGTTTACTTACATTTTGCCGAGCGAGAGGGAATAAAGGTGGCATCCCGATAATATGAAAATCCCCGACATTGGTGCTGTCGGGGATTTTCAACTGAATTAGAGGTTATTTGCCGGTACGGGGAAAATAGAGCATAGGAATTCTACAACAAATGCCTGCAAAATCGGTGATTGCATCCAATTCGAATTCCCGATAACCGGTATTGATTTCGGAAATCGAAATGTTCTTACCGGCCGAATTGCTCGAAAGTTTACCGTGATAGCCATCATTGGTTGCATAATTGCAATAATCAAGAATACCGTTCGTTGCTTTGCCGGTGTACGTGATGCCTTTATAGGTAAACTTGAAATCGCCGTTAATAAATCCTTTGTAAACATCGAGCGAGATATTTTTTTTCAACAACTCATCGTTTCCAAATGTCGAAGAGGCCGAAACGTTGCTCGAGTAGGTTAGGCGACCATGCACGATGCCGTTTTTATAATAGTACGTGCACGATTCGGAACCGTTGAGATATACCCAGCCGTGCTGTGACAATCCGGTCCAGAATTTATAGTTATTGAATGTCATTGTTTCGGTACATTTACCGTGTTTCACTTCATATCCGTCGTCGTTTACATAATACTGGTAGGTTACTTTCGCTCCCAAAGTATTGGTTGCCGTTTTCGTCTGTAAAGGCTTTACAGGGTCGGAAATATCGGCTTTCAGAGTTGCGTAGATTCGTTTTTTTCGCTCTGCTGCAATTGCTTTCTCACGAGCAGCCAGTTCCGCTGCCTCTCTTGCTGCGACTTCAGCTTGTTCGATAGCAGCAATAGAATCTCTAATAGCATCTTTCCGTTTGAATTCAAGATACTTCTCCTCATACTTCAGGTACCATGCTACAAACACGGTCTTCTCTTTTTCAAACGTACTCTTATCCTGCTGCAACGCTTCCATTTTCTTTGCGAACGGTGATTCGGCCTTATACCTTGGTAAGGACAATGTCCCTTTGTATTTTACCCCGTCGATTGTCAGGATTTTGTCGATGTTGTCCAAAAAAGTATGCCTATATACGATGTCTTGAAATACCGTATCTGTAACCGTATATTCGAATGTTTCGTCTCGACCGTAGCGATAATTGATTTTGAATTTATTGAGATAATATTCATATTCGCGTGTCCAACTGCTTTCGTGTGGAATACTGGTGTATATGCGTTCCAGGTCTATGTTATTTGTCGGATACTCCTTGTGTCGATAGGTACAATCATACGGAATGCGTATGGTCTGTTTTTGTCCCATTGCGTCGATGCTGCTTACGAGCATGGCCATCATCAAGACAGCGATTTTTGAAATTGTTTTCATGATTTGATAAATTAAAGGTTTCGTTTTACATTAATAAAAATCGGGTAGAAGTTGGATGTCGTGTTGGGTTGCGAAATTGTTGACTTTACCGGCAATCGCACGCAAATACGCATCGGAAATCGGAGCGGCCAGTTGCCACACGGCAATCCCCAAATGCGGGTTACTGCAATCGTCGTTGACGTGTAGGGTAAACGAGGCGTTGCCGACACCGATTTTTTCTTTCGGACATCGGTTTACTCCGAATGCGTCCCAATCCAAATAGTGCCGATAATTTCCTACGGCTGCAATAACGATTGGAAAACTTCGGAAAAAGTCGGAGCGGAACAATTCTCGTCTCTTGTCGATGGATTTCTCGGTTTCCTCACGATTGAGTTGCGCTTTGTTCAACCCTGCATGCTCGCTTAAATCCGTCGAGAAACAGAATTTATGAAAATCGAGACAGCTGTTTCGGTCTGACGTCCGTCCGAAAATCATGTCGCTCAATTTTTGGTATTGATACCATGTTCGGGCTGTTCCGTCGCTTTTTGAAAGGGCTCCGTCTTTTCGGATTCGGATTCTGATTCGGGATTTCTGCCAGCAGTGCGGGTACAACGGATTTCCGTATATCCTTTTGTCCGAATACTTGTCGAAGAGTTCATCGAATCCTGTCCGGTTTTCAATGTTCGTGCGCCAATCGCATCTGTTAGACGCTACTTCGGTCGAATACTGATTCCTGCCGGAATCCGTATTCATGTCAATGGCAGGCTCTTTACCCAACAACAAGATTTTTGCATTCGGATTTCCCCAACCGACCAAGTCGGGGCTGTCATGGCAGTGCCCCTGCTTTGGGGAACTGCCGTCGAGAACAAGCCGTTCGAAACATTCGGGATAGTTCATGACTTTTGAGATTGATTATCCACTCCCCAGTCCCGAAAGAGTTGTCCAAAACAAAGAAAGCGTGGGACTGTTAACTCATACCGCTGATAGGTTCTGGACAACCTGTGTCGAATACGAGAGAACAGCTCACGCCTTTGGTCGTATATAGACACATCGCAGTGGTATATAACAAACCAAAGGAGAGCTTCCCATATTCCATCGACACTTTTGAACTGTCCAGATTCATCAGCGAGGAATAAGCTAAACGCTTCCTAATATGTATGTCCCGTAGGACGATACAAATATACGGAACTTTTATCGTATTAAACTAATCCATTGCATAATTCTGTCACCGCATGTGCGAGTAGCGTATGGCAGATGCCTTCGAGCCATTGTTTCGGATTCGATGTGCATTTCTCGATTCCATTCGGCTTTGCCGCAATCGGTTTTTCCGAAATTTTTTCTAATTTTGTTCGATTGTATAGCCGTAAACAGAACCTAAATACAACCTAATAAAACTACTTTAATAAAAATGCAACTTTTGGATTGGATTGTCATCGCACTGTTCGTGGGGGTGATGATTTGGATCGTGGTCACGGTCTTGCGTAAGAAAAACGAAAATTCGTCGGATTACTTTCTCGGCGGACGCGACGCTACGTGGATTGCTATCGGTACGTCGCTGTTCGCTTCCAACATCGGGTCCGAGCACCTCATCGGTTTGGCCGGTGCCGGTGCTTCGTCGGGCATGGCGATGGCGCCTTGGGAGCTTCACGGATGGATTATCCTCCTACTGGGGTGGGTTTTCGTGCCGTTCTATTCGCGCAGTATGGTGCTGACGATGCCCGAATTTCTCGAACGCCGCTACAACCCCCAGTCGCGGACTATTCTGTCGGTGATTTCGCTCATCAGTTACGTGATGACCAAAGTCGCCGTCACGGTTTACGCCGGCGGGCTCGTGTTCCAGCAGGTTTTCGGCATTCAGGAATTGTGGGGAATCGACTTTTTCTGGATTGCCGCTATCGGGCTGGTGCTCGTTACGGCGCTTTACACCGTCGTGGGCGGTATGGAGTCGGTCTTGAAAACCTCTGTGCTGCAAACTCCCATTCTGTTGTTGGGGTCGGCGTTCATCCTCTTCTTCGGATTCAAGGAACTCGGCGGCTGGGACCAGATGATGGCGGTTTGCCAAGCCAACATGGTCAACGATTACGGCAATAACATGCTCGAGCTGATTCGCGACAACCGCGACCCCGAATTTCCTTGGGTGGGCGCGCTGATCGGGTCGTCGATTATCGGTTTTTGGTATTGGTGTACCGACCAGTTCATCGTGCAGCGTGTGCTTTCGGGACGGAACCAGCGCGAAGCTCGGCGCGGTACGATTTTCGGCGCATATTTGAAAATGTTGCCCGTCTTCTTGTTCCTCATTCCGGGTATGATTGCTTACGCCATGCACGCCAAAGGCATCGTCATCGGCGACACGGTGTTCGAGTTGGTCGACAAGAACGGTCAGTACGCTGCCGACGCCGCTTTCCCGACGCTCGTCGCACGATTGCTGCCCGCCGGTTTGAAAGGCATCGTCGTCTGCGGTATCCTCGCCGCACTGATGTCGTCGCTGGCGTCGTTGTTCAACTCGTCGGCCATGCTCTTTACGATCGACTTCTACAAACGTTTCAAGCCCGAGACACCCGAAAAACGGCTCGTCGTCATCGGTCAAATCGCTACGGTCGTCATCGTCGGACTGGGCATCTTGTGGATTCCCGTCATGCGGTCGGTCGGCAACGTGTTGTATAACTACTTGCAGGACGTGCAGTCCGTCCTCGCGCCGGGCATCGCGTCGGCTTTCCTGCTGGGTATTTGCTGGAAGCGGACTTCGGCCAAAGGCGGCATGTGGGGCCTGTTGTCGGGCCTGATTATCGGTCTGACCCGTTTGGGCGCGAAAGTCTATTACAGCAACGTCGCCGATACGGCGGACAACCTCTTCAAGTACCTGTTCTATGATATGAATTGGTTGTTCTTCTGCGGTTGGATGATGCTGTTCTGCTGCTGCGTCGTTATTGTTGTCAGCCTTTGCACGAAAGCACCCGACCCCGAAAGAATACAGGGGCTGGTTTTCGGTACGTCGACGCCCGAACAGCGTGCCGAGACGCGTCGGAGCTGGAATGCGTGGGACGTGTTCCACTCTTGCGTCATTCTGTTGATTACCGCCGCTATCTACTACTATTTCTGGTAGGAGGTCGAGTGTGCACTACAACAATCGGGGCTGTCCTTGTAGAGGACAGCCCCGTTTTCGTTTATTCGATAAGCCCGGCGCGCCGGAACGAGTAGTCGCCCTCGCGCGAAATGATGAGGTGGTCGAGCACCCGAATGTCGAACAGCGCAGCCGCCTGTACGATTTTGTCGGTCAGGATGCGGTCGTCGGGGCTGGGTTCCGTCGAGCCCGACGGGTGATTGTGAATCAGAATCATTTGCGCGGCCAGCAGTTCGAGCGCGCGCTTGACGACCAGCCGTGCGTCGACGACGGTCGCTTGCAAGCCGCCCTGACTGATGCGCCGTTGTTCGATGATGCGGTTCGAGCCGGTCAGGTAGACCACCCAGCACTCCTCGTGCGGCAGGGATTCGAGCTGGGGCCGGAAAATCCGCACGATGTCGTTGCTCTCGCGCACGATGCGGTCGGCTTCGACCGGCTGTTTGGCGGCGGTTCGACGTCCGTATTCGGCGGCTGCGGCCAGCAGTCGGGCGCGCCGCAGGCCCAGTCCGCCGACCATGCGCAGCCGCGATTGGTCGAGGGCGTTCAGCCGTGCGAGCGAACCTCCGACCTCTTTCAGGAGGGCTTCGGCCGTCGTTTCGTCGCCGGTCAGTACGGTCAGCAGCTCTGCATCGGAGAGCGCTTCCGCACCGTGCAGTGCCATTTTATCGTTGAGGGAATCCATCGTTTTCGGATTGGGGCGGGGCTTCGCTTGTTGACAAACGGGGCGCGAGCCGACAGTGCAGGGCGGTGCCTGATGAAAAATCGTTTCGAGCGGCGAGGTGTTTTTGGGGGAGGTGGGGGATTATCGGGTCAGGCGGTCGTAACGGTCGAGCAGCGAAGCGCACTGTTCGTCGTTCATGGCG
>CAMWYI010000048.1 GCA_947178455.1 uncultured Alistipes sp.
GGCGACAGCGGATAAAGAGATAGAATTGGCCCGAGCAAAACTCGCTGCATTCCGAACCCAAAAACGCGGCCTGATGCAGCAGCTTCTGACCGGCAAAAAACGAGTAAAATAAAATTTAAAAAAATATGAGAACTAAAAAACCAACAGTAGCCCTAATTTATGATTTTGATGGGACATTATCTCCTGCGAATATGCAAGAGTATGATTTTATTAAAGCAATTGGTGTGAAAAATAAATCTGCTTTTTGGAAGGAAAATGGAGAGCTTGTAAAGAAACATGAGGCAAGTAATATATTATGCTACATGAAACTGATGATAGATAAAGCTCGTGCTGCAAAAATTAGTATAAAACGGCAACAATTCGTTGATTTTGGTAAAGGAATAGAATTATATACCGGTGTTGAGGAGTGGTTTGAACTTGTGAATAAATTAGGCAAAGAAATAGGTGTCAATATCGAACACTACATTAATTCATCCGGACTTAAAGAAATGATTGAAGGAACCAAAATTGGGAGAAAATTCAAGGAAATATACGCATGTTCATTTATGTATGAGGACGATATAGCAGTCTGGCCTGCAGTTGCGGTAGACTTTACAGCCAAAACACAATTTTTGTTTATGATAAACAAAGGCATCGCCAAGATTAGCGAGAACTCAAAAGTCAATGAATATAAGCAAGAGGACGAACGACCTATACCATTTAAACATATGATTTATTTTGGCGATGGAGAGACTGATATTCCGTGTATGAAGTTAATAAAGCAACAAGGAGGCAACTCAATAGCAGTATATAAACCGCGGAATCAAAAAAAGAAAGCATGTGCAGAAAAACTTGTTAAAGACCAACGTGTAAATTTTGCGTGTATGGCAGATTATTCAAAAGACGGTGAAATATATAATATTGTTAAAGCTATACTTTGGCAAATCAAATCCAACACCGATTTTGTAAACTTGCAGAAACAAAATAAAAAACGTTTCGAAGCAAAATAAATATGTACCTCTCATTCTTGGAAGACCATATAAGTCAGATTCCTGCATTGATGCTGCTGGAAAAATTGGGTTATACCTATCTGACGCCCGCCGAAGTGCTCGAACTGCGCGGGAATGATACGGCAAACGTATTATTGGAGCCGATTCTGCGTGAACGTTTGCCGAAAATAAACTGCATAAAAATCAGCTCGGAACGGACTGCCGCATTTTCGCAGGAGAATATCGAAAACGGCATCGAGGCTTTGCGCAGTATCTCGATGAATGAAGGGTATATAACGGCTTCGCAGATTGTATACAACCTGCTCACCGTCGGCAAAACGCTTGAACAGATTATTGATGGCGACAAGAAATGTTTTACGCTACAATATATCGACTGGGCGCATCCCGAAAACAATGTTTTCCATGTAACCGAAGAGTTCTCCGTGATGCGCAACGGTCTGAAAGAGACCTATCGTCCCGATATTGTCCTTTTTGTGAACGGTATTCCGCTCTGCGTAATCGAATGCAAGCGTCCCGATGTTAAAGATTCGCTTGCGCAGGCCGTGTCGCAGCATTTGCGCAACCAAAAGGCCGACGGCATTCGGCAGTTGTATATGTATGCGGCCCTGACGGTCGCCATAAACTGCAACGATGCAAGTTATGCAACAACCGCTACGCCCGAGAAATTCTGGTCGAAATGGCATGAACAATTCGCCACAGAAGAAGAGCTGCAACAATACACCGACACCCTGCAAAAAATCGTCAATCGCCAACTGCTGAACGAAAAACTTTTCGGCGAGCGGTACAACTACGTAAAGTCACACTTCGAGCAGCTGCACAATGCCGAAATCGCTCCGTCGGAGCAGGACAAATTTCTATATTCGGTATGTCGCCCCGAGCGGTTAATGGAGATGATGTATCGGTTTACGCTCTACGATGCAGGAATCAAGAAGGTTGCCCGTTATCAGCAGTATTTTGCCGTCTGCAAGACGATGGAGCGCTTGCGCGGACTATCGGCAGATCGCCGCACGGGAGGCGTTATATGGCATACGCAAGGGAGCGGCAAGTCGTTTACTATGGTGCTGTTAGCGCAGGCTATCGTGTTGGACAAGACGATTCGCAATCCGAAAATCGTGTTGGTAACAGACCGCACCGACCTCGACCGGCAAATTACCGGCACATTTGAAAAATGCGGCTGCAATGTCGAAAATGCCACGACGGGGACACGACTTGTGGAGCTGCTTGAAAGCAAGAGCGATGCGGTTGTTACAACGATTATCAACAAGTTTGAAACTGCCGTAAAGCAGATGCGGCGACCGTTGGACGACCCCAATATTTTCGTACTGATTGACGAGGGGCATCGTTCGCAATACGGTGAAATGGGCGTAAAGATGCAGAAGGTGTTACCAAATGCCTGCTTTATAGCTATGACCGGCACACCATTGATGAAAAAGGAGAAGAGTACGGCAAAGAAGTTCGGCGGTATCATCAGACCTGTCTACACAGTTAATCAGGCGGTTGCCGACGGCGCTGTCGTACCGCTGCTATACGAAGGTCGACTTGTTCCGCAGGACGTTCACAGCCAAACGATTGACCGCTATTTCGATATGATATGCCAATGGATGACCGACGCGCAGAAGACCGATATGAAAAAGAAGTTCAGCCGTGCCGAGCAGGTTAATCAGGCCGAGCAGCGTATTTACGCTATTACGTGGGATATTTCACAGCATTTCAAAGAGAATTGGCAAGGCTCGAAGTTCAAAGGGCAGATAGTCGCTCCGCGAAAACGGATTGCCATCATGTACAAAAAGTTCCTTGATGAAATCGGAATCGTAAATTCGGAGGTGCTGATTACTTCGCCCGATACGCGCGAAGGCGAAGATGAGGCTTATGGCGAAGTTTCAAATATCGAAACGGCGTTTTGGAATCGGATGATGGATGAACACGGCACATCGAAAAAGTATGAAACGAACATTATCAACCGTTTCAAAGACGGCGATACCGAAATCATCATTGTCGTAGACAAGTTGCTGACGGGTTTTGACGAGCCGAAAAATACGGTGCTCTACCTCGACCGGGGCTTGCGCGAACATACCCTGTTGCAAGCTATTGCCCGTGTGAATCGCGTGTGCGACGGCAAGGAGTTCGGATATATTATAGACTATTATGGTGTTCTCGGCGAACTGAATTCGGCATTGGACATCTACAACGATTTCGATGCTGAGGATTTGGAGGGTACATATACAGATATTTCTGCCGAGGTCGAGAAACTCCCGCAGCGATATTCCGATTTATGGGATATTTTCAAAGGCGTCGCCAACAAACGCAATCTGGAGGCATACGGAGAACTGTTGCGGGCAGAGGATCTGCGGGCTCAGTTCTATGAACGACTGTCTACCTTTGCACGTACATTGAAAATCGCGCTCTCCTCCATTGAATTCAGGCAGAACACTTCCGAAGAGGAGATAGAAATATACAAACAGGATTTAGCGATGTTCCTGAAACTGCGAACTGCCGTTCAAAGTCGTTATTCCGATACAATCGACTTCAAATTATACGAAGCGCAGATTCAGAAACTTATCGATACGCATATCGAGAGCGGTGAAATAAAAACGATGACCGAACTGGTCAACATCTTCGACAAAGAGAGGTTCGCCGAGGAGGTGGAGAAAGTTTCGGGAACTGCCGCCAAAGCCGATACCATAGCTTCACGCACGGCAAAACATATTACCGAGAATATGGATGCCGACCCTGCGTTCTACAAACGATTCTCGCAGTTGCTTAAAGATACCATCGAGGCCTACGAGCGCGGCCGCATCACGGAGCTCGAATACCTGAATCGGGTATCCGAGTATATGGAAAAGGTGGTGAACCATATGGATGACACTATTCCTGCAGAAATCGAGTATAACAATGCAGCGAAAGCATATTTCGGTTTGTGTTTGGAATTGTATAAAGCGGTTGTCGATAATGAAGATGCAGATATTAAAAAAGCGGCTCTTGACACGGCCAAGCAGTTCGACGAAATTGTCCGGCGAGATTTGGTCGTAGACTGGCAGAACAACACGACACTCATCGGGCAGATGAAAATCCAAATGGAGGATTATTTGATTGACGAGGTGAAACAGGATTATAATATCCCGCTTACGTTCGACCATATCGATTTGTTGGTGGAGCGTTGCGTCGAGGTCGCAAAACTGTGTAACAAATAATGACCAGACAAATAACATACGGTAACACCGTCATTGAATACACCATTCATTTTTCCAACCGAAAAACATTGGGAATATCCGTTATGCCCGATGGCGATGTTGTGGTGAAAGCTCCTATTGATGCCGCAACTGAACAAATTGAAGTACGGTTGTACAAACGGGCGGCGTGGATTCTTAAACAAAAGGATTATTTCCGTTCTTTCGGTGAGCACCGGCCGAAAAAGCGATTTATAAGTGGCGAATCGCACTATTATCTCGGGCGACAGTATATTTTGCGGGTAGAAGAGGGCTCGCCTAATAGCGCACGATATAAAGGTCGTTGCTTTGAAATCGTTTGCACGCCTCTGTCCAAAGCCGAAGAGCTGATGAAAGCATGGTATCGTGAACGTGCGAAAGTAAAGTTCGCGGAAATTGCCGAGCCGATTATTAGCCGGTTTGAGTTGTTGGGGTACTCGCCGTCGTCGCTATACATACAGGAGATGTACAATCGCTGGGGCAGTTGCACACCAAAGGGGAAAATAATCTTGAACACGGAACTTATAAAAGCACCGGTACCTTGCATCGAGTATGTCATCACTCACGAACTATGTCATTTGGCACACCCCGACCATACAAAGTCTTTTTTTGATATGCTGACCCGCGAAATGCCGGATTGGCAACGCTGGAAAGATAAACTTGAAAAGTTTATGAAATGAAATTCGGTCAATTTTGCCGCTTCGCTTGATGCGGCAGGCAGTCGGAATACTGCACCGAACAACTATATGAATTCATTTATTATGCGACGCTTTTGTATGTCTTTGTTAATCACCTGTAAATATTCATCGCCAAACTGGTTGCCTTGTTTTCTATTTTGTCTCGGTTCTAAACCTTCAATCATAATTCCCTCCAAGGCATTAGCCAAATTAGCAATATCTACATTTAATAATTGCGCACTTTTGACAACAAAGCCATTCACAGAATCAATACCGTCAATACCAAACCACGAAAAACGATTCCAGCGACCTGATAATCTATCTATAGTATGCTGACGCAATCGCTGAAGAATCGGTTGATTTATGGCTTGGCCAACATATATTACTTCACGGCCGTCGTATAACAAATAAATTCCTCTTATTTCGCTAAAATCCACATGGTCTGCTCCGGCTGATTGCTGTCCCAATAATTTGGGCGATTTTTCCCAAGAGATATTATCTCTATTCCAATACATTCCGAAGACTTTTATTACTTTGGTCCTTTCATTTTCTTCTATTTTTCGGATAATAACAGGGTCTTTGCCATCATCTTTTTCCTTATTGAGACTAATACTATTAGCATTTATTACTTCGTATTTTTTCCCTTTATCTGTAAGTCCATATATCCCCGCTCCGGAACTTTCAAACAAGTGACGTTTTGTCGTTAAGTAAGCACTGACTGTATTTTGAGGGGTTTTACCAAGTATCTCTTTGAAATTATTTTCAACTATGGAGTTGGTTATATCAATATAGTGCATAGGGATATACTCTCCATTATTTTGGTTCTGTTGCAATACTTTAATTATGGCATCGGTCCAAGTCATAATGATAATTGATTAGATTTATACAAAAATACGAATTATTATTGGATTAGCAAATCATACCTTGTCAATACAGCGGTTACCTTTATAATTAGGTCTCCCGGACAGGTTCGTTTATCTCGGCAAGTTCGCCCAACTCCTTTATATATTCGTTCATCTTCTGGTTTCTGATGACGGGCAGCGCCATATCGTTTTCGAACGGAATCATCTTTATATTTTTCCAATATCGCTCTGTGAACATTCGAGTGTCGCAGCCCCGAGAAGTAGCAAAACAGCTGCACGTCGCGCATCCGCTCTAAATACTGCTTCGACGGCGGAATATTATAGTCGCGCAACTTGTTCAGCTCCTCCATCGTCAAAAATATTACTTTCTTCTTCGTACTTTTCAGTTTGGGCCTGAATGTTTCAAAGGCAATATTCTAATGATACCCTTTCTTCAATGCCCACTGAAGATACCATTTCAAAAATCCGAGTTACTTCCCTATGGTGCTATTGCGCATATCGCACTCTTTTTGCAGATAGTCGACATATTCGGTTAAGCCAGCTTCATCAAAATCTGCAAAACTTGGTTCGGCTCTGAAATTCAGAATATGATTCTTGACGGCAGCAAACTTCTCATAGGTCGAATCGGTCTAGTTATTTTGCTTGTCACACTCCTGCACGAACCCTTTATATATCTACCAAAAGGATTTTCTCCTCACGAATGTGCTCTCCCGCTGTCTCTTCCTACAGATGCAGTCGGTTGTTGAATGCCATTTTAACATCCTCTGCTGCGATGCTGATCGCCAGCACCCAATCATGTAAGATTGGGTGCTGTTTTTATATGCAGCCCGAAACAGCGAAAAACAACGTCTACTGAAAAAATCGGCATATCCGATACAAGTGCAAAAGCCATAAAGATAAAAAAACGGCGGCACCCTCGAAAGGTGCCGCCGCGACTATTATCCAATCTCTCCGACTACCACATCACGCAGATGTCATAGGCATCAATTCCGCTGGACAACGATTGTTTTTCAAATCCGTTGAACCCCCAAAAACGATTCTCGGCAAGCGTGAAGATCGTATAATCCGTTCCTTTCGCAACCTCCGTCACTTCCAACGGATTGTTGCCCGAAGCAGACTGCGCCGCAGATTGCAACTGTGCGAAAAGATTGTTACGAACCGTGCCGACCATCAACAAGGCCACACTGCCATCGTAGAGCTGCCGCAACACGCCCCGACGACCGCCAAATGCCGCAATCTGCTCGGCCGTATCGAAACGGGCCGTCAGGAAATTGACATCGAACGACACCGATGCGGTATCTTCGACCTCTCCGGCCTCGTTCTTGTCGGTGCACACGCCCTGCATCGGCACCGTGATGCTGGTCACGTAACTGCCGTCGCCCGAAGGCACACCTTTTGCCCCCGAATGCAGGCAGTCGTTGAAATACAGCATACTGCCTTGCCACGAAGTCGTCGATGCCACGCGGTTGAAAGCGAACGCCGTCCAACGGTTCGAATTCAACGCGGTCTGCATCATGGCGGAAATATCGCCGTTATCGGCACGATCGAGGAGCGTCAACCACGCACTTTCATCAAGCGTATTGGTGACATAGTCGTCGAAAGCGGCATAGTCCGCTGCACCGATCGTACGGTCATCGAGATACGAAACGAATTGGATATGCGTCGTGAATTTGTCCGACGGAGGCGTAATTTGCGTATCCGTAGGATATTCTTCCAGCCCGTTGTTGCACCCCGTGCAGAACGGAGCCAACAGAGCTACGGTCAGAAAAATCGAAAGCTGTTTTTTCATTGTTTTCATCGCTTGAATTTATTTCTCTGTTCGACGGATGATTAGTTGTTCAGCACGGCCGTACCCGAAATCGCATAGTGGTCCGAAAGATCATAGGTACCGAGTAGCACCGAATAATCCGAACAGTTCCATGCGTTTTGCGGGAACCCGATGAAATAGTCGAGTTTGCTCCGGTCATCCCACGTAACATCGTTATTGCACAGACGTTTGCCGGTTTGTTCGTATTCGCGGATAGCCGACGACGAGGGGCCGCAGTTCATATCGCCCATGAGCAGTACGGGGATATTCTCCGCCACAGCCGGAGCGACGGCGTATTCCAAAACCTCTTTCGCCTGTCCCAAGCAGGTAGCGTCGCCGCCGAAAGCATCGAGGTGGGTGCAGACGATGCGCACTTTCACACCGGCAGGTTTCGCAGCGGTCGGCACAAGGATGTCGACCCAACCCACCGAACGCTGGTCGGCACCTGCGTACTTACCCAAACGCGCCGACGAAGAGTTGACGATAGGATATTTCGAGAGAATGCAGTTGCCGTAATACCCCGAACCCGAACTATGTTTGTAAGAGTAGATGAAGAACGGGAACATACCGAGTTCTTTGGCGAACTCGGTCAGTTTTTCGATATTGAACATCGAACCGGTTGCCGTCTCGAATTCATTGAAACATGCGATGTCGGCCTGCTGCGACTTAATTTCGGCGACGAACCGGCTGATATCTTTCGCCACGTTATCATTCGCCCGATATTCCAGTGCCTTCATGTTCCACTCCATACATTTGAGCTTCACATCTTGCGCATTGGCCCCTGCAAGGAAGAAAATTCCCGCAAGCAAGGCCACCATATATTTGCTGATTTTCATTGTGTCTGTAATTTTGGATGACTAATACCCTTTGTTCTGCGTCAGATTGACCGTACCGGTAAATGCACGCTCCGGAATGGGGAAAACCTTGTTGTAGGTAGGATTGAAATTGCGGGCGGGATAAACCTCGACCGGTTCCGCAACGATTTGGCCATCGACGCCCTTCGAGATAACACTGTGCAGCGGTTTGGTAAGCAGCTCCGGCCCCAATCCCCAGCGCACCACGTCGATGAAGCGGCTCGGCTGGAACTCGAATGCCAATTCGCAACGGCGTTCGTTCTGCAATTGTGCTTTGGTCGCTTGGCTGTTTCTCGGCAGGCCCGCACGTTCACGAATGTCGTCGATGAGCTGCTTGGCTTCCGCATCGCCTTCGCCTTTCGTCCAAATCAGGGCCTCGGCTTTCATCAGCATCACGTCTGCATAGCGCATCAGCGACACATTGAGCGTATTCCACAATTTATCGCGTAATTCCGTCACTTCGGCATAATTTGTCGCACTAGAGTTTTCCCACGGCCACAAGAATTTACGGCACAACATACCGGCCGATACGTGGGCACTTCCCGACCATGCGATTTGCGTAGCAGTGCCATCGGGCGAATATCCGGCGAATGTCCAGCTATAACCCATGAAAATGAAACGGTCTCCCGGATACAAAATCGTTACGTCGCGGCGCGTGTCGCCCTCTTCATAGGCATTGTAAAGTTCCAAACTGGGCGTAAAATATCCCCACGTATTGTAATACCTCCATCCAGCATTCTGGAACGTTACGCCGTGATAGCGGGCACCGTTCGTCGTGCTGCCCTCCAACGAGAAAATGTACTCCGTACCGTGATTCTGATATTTTGAAAAGAGATTGCGGTACGAATCGGCTTTGTTCGACGAGTCGACATAAAGTTCGCGTTTGTCGGCGCCAGTCATCGACATTACTTTGTCGCACATTTCGATTACTACATCGTAATAACTCTCGTCGTACATCGAAGCATATAGCGCGGCACGAGCGGCATAAGCCCAAGCAGCAGCCTTGTGCGGCAAACCGATTTCATCGGCAGAGAGTTCCGAGAAATAGGGCAGTTTATCACCCGCTTCGCGGAAGTCCGCAATGATTTGCTCGTAGTTGCGCAACACGTGCGACGGACGGGGCGAGTCGATTTCGGCAGGCGAAGTCTTGTCCGTAATGATAGGAATACCGCCGTTGGTATCATCGCCGTAGTAGGGTACCATCCACAGCATCGAGAAACCCCGGAAGAAGAGCGCCGTACCGAGCGCCTGATTCTTGAACGCAGGATCGAGGTTCATGCCGGGAACGAGTTTGATGATGTTGTTGGCTTTGGCGACATTCTGATACATCACTTCCCAAACACGATTGACGTCGTTGCTGTTCGACGGCGACATCCGAAACTCGCGGATTTCATCGACCGACGAACGGTCACGGCCAATCAGAATGTTGTCGCTGGCGCATTCGAGCCACATGTGGCCGCGTCCGCATATTTCCTCGCTCCATTTGGGCGATACGAAGTGATAGAGTCCATAGATGGCCCCCATGACATCGTCTTTGGTTTTCAGGGCCGTATCCTTGCCGTACGCCTCCTTGTCCAGAAAATCGGCGCAGCCCGAAAAGGCGATGGCACAGACGGCGAAGCAGATGCTTGCTAATATCTTTTTCATGGTCCGTTAAGTTTAGAAGTTGAAGTTTACACCGAAGTTGAAGAAACGCGACGTGGGATAAACACCGGCATCGAGACCGTAGTTGCCGACCTCGGGGTCGCAACCCGAATATCCCGTAATCGTGGCGACGTTGTCGATGCTCATATAGACGCGCAGCGAGCCGTTCTTCAAGCCCACATAGCGGGCGATGTGTTTGGGCAGCGTATAACCGAGCGTGATGTTTTTCAGACGCAGGTAATCGCCTTTTTCGAGGAACGCATCCGAGAATCGGATGTAGTTTCCGTTGTTGTCTTCGGCCAGACCCAAACGGGGATACTTGCTGTGAGCCGGATTGAAATCCCACGTATTGTAAACATCCGTCATGAGGTTGCCGAAATCCTGACGGCCGTTCATGGCCATCTGCTTCGTACCGTTGTAGATGTAGTTGCCCGCCACGCCTTGGAACATGAAGCTGAAATCGAACCCTTTCCAATCGAACGAACCGCCGAAAGCGAAAGTCTGTTTGGGCGTATAGCATCCCGTCAGCACACGGTCTTCGTCCGAGATTTTGCCGTCGCCGTTGATGTCGATGAATTTCAGGTCGCCGACTTTGGCATTCGGCTGCACGAGCTTCGTCTGACCCGTCTCGGAATCTTTATAGACATGGCGGTCGATTTCCTCCTGCGAACGGAAAATACCGTCGGTGCGATAGAGATAGTAGGAATACCAAGGATGACCTACACCCGAATAGAGAATCGCGGTAGAATTGACATTGGGATTATCGTGACGAACGAGCGGCTGCGGGCCGTAGTCGTCGACGTTGCTCTTGTTGGTCGAGAACGTACCCCACACGTTGTAGTTGAATCGGCCCTGCGCTGCAGAGTTGTGATAGGATACCGAGAACTCCCAACCTTTGTTGGTAACCTGACCCATGTTGCCCATCGGCGACTCGGTAACACCCATTTGCGGAGGCGTCGGCACGTAATCGACCAAATCACGCGTCTGTTTGTGGTAATAGTCGACGCTCACTTCGAGTTTGTTCTTAAACAACGCGAAATCGATACCGGCACTGGTCTGCACGGTCGTCTCCCACGTCGCACCCGTATTGGGGATGGTGGGCGAATAGGTACCGTAAACATCTTTTCCGCCGATAAGCGAAGGATCGGGATAGGCCTCCAACGGAATATCGGTCGTGGACATACGCGGATAGAGCGTCACGTTGCCGACCTTACCCCAACCGGCACGGATTTTCACCAAATCGAACACGTCGCCGAGCACCGAATTGCGGAAGAATTTTTCCGACGAAAGTTTCCACGAAGCCGAGAAAGCCGGGAACCACTCGGAGTTTTTCATCGAAGGAAGTTTCGACGAAGCATCGCGGCGGACG
>CAMWYI010000049.1 GCA_947178455.1 uncultured Alistipes sp.
TGATATTGGCGACGCAGTAATAGCACAACTCCGATTTGCGGGTCGGCGACTTCTCGAAATCCTCCTCAACGATTTCGAATTCGACCACCTCGCCATCCACCTGATTGACCGACAAACTGTTGAACGATTCGCCAGCCGACGAGGTCTCAACCTGATCCCAGATACTGATACGCGAACCGCACACTTGTTCGAGCGCTTTTCGCTTTGCATTCTCACGGGCGAGTTCCGTTGCCTCGCGTCCGGTGACCGTCGCTGTGGCAGCGGTTATCCAATATTCGCCCCGAACATTTTTCAGGGTATGTACCTTTTCCCGCTCAGCGACTGCACGGATACATGGAAGCAGGCACACTATCAACAACAAAAGTCGTCGCATAAACTCTATCGAAAATAGGACTGCCGTGGCCGATCAAAGCCGCGACAGTCAAAAACAATCGAATAAACAAATCAGGACTATTCCGCTTCCACCGAGAAGCCCTCGCGAACAAAAGCGCTGATACGCTCTGCGTTCTTGCGGGCAAACTCCGATTCGGCCAAAGCACGCTCCATAGCACGGATACGAGCCTGCGAAGCTGCATCCTCGTTGATAAGATAAAATACTTTGTAATCGAGGCCGCCGCCATTCTTCTCGCGGTAGAGGCTGAAGCTCTTTTTCAGCTCGCCTTTGATTTCGGTAACGACCTGACTTTCGTAACCTTCATAGAAGTTATCCACCGAAGGAGCACCCTCGATACCGGCACCCGTCTCGTTGGTAATACGGCCCACGACCATCATCTTCGCCTGCTTGGCATAGGAGGTAGCCGCATTGATCGAGGCCCACTGCTGCGCTTGGTTCATCGTCTTGACCGACGTATTGCCGATGACATTGGCTATCAGCTCTTGGTTGCTCTCGTCGTTCATCTTCTGATAGTGACGGTAGAGCATCTCCTCCAACGAACGCGAGCCGTCGATTTTCCAACCTTCCGACGTCAACGTGCTCGCCATTTTCTTGGCACTTTTCCACAGACTTTTGTCCGTGTTTTTCGGTTGAGCCATACCCGTGCTTACGACCATTGTGCCCATAAGCAACATTGCAAACAATTTTTTCATACTTTTTTGGGTTTATTGATTAGATATTGGTTTTCTTATCATTCGCCACTCGCGTCCGCAACTTCGCCGGAAACCGCCGATGCCGCCAACGGACGTATGCGCATCGACTGCCAAACTCCGTCCATCGAAAGCGACGCGGTAACATTGGGAGTCTGCGACTTACGATTCGTAACAACGGATTGCTGCCGCACACGCTCCGTGACATAATCCCCCAATTCGGATAAAGTGACATCTCCTTGTGTTTCCTGCAATTTTTTCAGCAGATAATAGGTGAACAAGCCGTGAGATTTCTCTGTATAGGGGAAAGCAGTCTCGTCACCCGACGCTGCCGAAAAAATCACCATATTGCCTTGTGGCACCTCTTTGTTCGCCCGCAACGCCACGCCACGGGCCGACGCCAACATCCGATGTTCGTCATCGCGCTGTGCACCGCTGAAACAAGCATCCAAAAAGACGAGCACCGATTCGGCATTCAACCGGCCCAGTTCCGAATAGAGCTTATTTAACGAATAACAAACTTCGGTTTGGAGGCCGTCGGCATCGACCGGCAAAAGGTAGGCATCTTTCGTCGTTTCGTTCGGGATACCGTGACCTGCATAATAGAACAATACTCGAATATCGCCATTATAAGCATCCGAAATACGTCCGATATCACGCACGGCCCGCAACATAGTACCGTAGGTAGCGTCTTCGTAAAGACGAATGTTGGATTTGGGCAAGCCGAGAGTCTTTTCGCAATAGAGCCCGAACGTCCGGCCATCGTTGAGCGCCATCGGCACACCGGCAACCATTTCGTAATTTTCGTTCGCAATCACCACAGCGAAAGTCCGTTCGTCGACTACTGCGGTCTGAGGAATGTTCAAGTCGACATCCGACTTTCCGACCTTGACTTTACTGCGCCGCACACGCTCCGCATCGCGTGCGGTCTCGTTCTGCGCCAGCTCGCTGTAATCGATTGCATCGAACTGCATATCGACGACCGTTTCGGTATAATTCAATGCTCCTTTTTTATCGAAACGGTAATTTTTGCCGGACGGCGTAACGAACGTCAATCCCGAGAGCATCAATTTGTCGTTCACGACGTGGAACCTCGGTTCGGTGAGCCGAACGCCGTTCCAACTACTCTCGAAGATGCGGGCTTCGTTGTTCGCCCGAGGCACCGGAATAATCAGTTCGCCATAATCCGATTCGGCCAAAAACACTTCATGTTCGGCATCGTAGGGCCGCAAGCGAACATCGGAGATATGAACGTTCCGGGCATAGCGGTCGATGTAATTGGACTCCGCCTCCTGAAGCAAATCCTTGATTTTGGTCTTGCGGGTCTTTTCCGAGACACGTTGACGGTATTCGCTGATGGTTTCGTAGGGGTCTTTCGTCTGCCACGAATTGATGCGGCTCTCCACGAACTGCTTGGCATAAGCCGAATAAGGCGGCATGCCGTTGTAATCTTCCCAAATGTCGGGAGCCGACGCCGTTTTCGTACCGGCCGAAACAGCCGGACGTTCGACCGTTGTCCGTCGGAGTTCCGGTTTCTGGTCATAACTGAGCAAAGCGGGCATATCGGAACCCAAAACACTTTGTCCGCCCAACGAAACGATTTTCCGATTGGCATCGGCCAGTTCTTCTTTCCGGTCGAAATGCCGGTCGATTGTCGCTTTAATACCGAGATACTGCAATGAGGTCGGATCTGCATTGAGAATATCACGGACAATCGGGTCGGCCAACGAAAAATAGGTCGACGATTTATCGGCATCCTGCCTCTCCACCACCGCATCCGACCGCCCCATGCTCATGTTGTTGTAGAGCACGCCGAGGTTGTAGTAATTCAAAGCCAGGTGCTTTGCATAATTGAGGCTTTGCGGATTCGACGCGCGGAGTTTCGTATAGCACTCGACCGCTTCGGTGTAACGGCCTGTATCCTCGTAGAGTTTGGCTTGGATATTCAGCAGCGTACGGTCTTCGGGACGCATGGCCAACGCCATGGTCACATATCCCTGCAACGCATCGTTGTCTTTCGTATCAATCGCCACATTGATAGCCTTCGACAACAATTCGAAATCCGAAGGATAGGTCCCGACTGCTTCGGCAAGCACCCGACTCGCACGGGGCAGGTCTCCCAGCTGCTGATAGGCATTCACCATGTAGAGCAGAATATCGCGCTTCTTGTCCGTGGCTCCCGTAGCGAGATATTCTCGAAAATAACGAACCGCATTCGTGAAATCGCGAGCATTGTAACACCCCGAAGCGGCGAAATAGACCATCGTCGGATAGTAGGTATCCTGCCGAAAAGGCTCGTTCCGAAAAATTTTCATCAACGGAATATCGACATAAGCCCGCGCATAGACCAATGCCGTCGCTTGGGCCTGCGACGTTCGTTGACGGGAGTAATAGACCGCACCGTGTTGCAAATAGGGCCGAATATCCCGAAGCACGTCTTTCGCCGCCTCCACGACGGAGAGTTCCGCACGCTGTTCCGTCAATGCGACAGCCCCCTTGTAACAGCGAATCAACGAAACGTATGCCTCGTCGGAAGCACCGCTCTGATTCTGCGACAGGAAAGTCCGATAGGCATTTCGCACATCCTCGATAGACTGGGAACGAGCAGAATGTCCCCACAAAAGCAGGCAACAAGCCATCGTCGATACGACAAAGAAACGGATTCGTCCCATATCAGAATGCGTCTATGAACATGAAGTCGATCGAAATCCGTCGGTATTCGCCACCGGCTTTGTCGAGCAGTTTGACATGATATTCGTAGTCGACATCCATGCGTTCCAGCTCCGCGACCTCTCTCGCTACGCAATGTTTCACGCCCACACCGCGAAGAAAAGCAAGTTGGTTGTTCTGCGTTACGCCGGAGGCTTTCGTTACGGTCAAAGCGTAAAGGTCTTCGCCGTAAACAGGCTCGTTGACGAACTCGCCGTAAGCACCGTCATAAGGAATGCAACCGGTAATAGGCAGATTGTCGGCCATGCCCGTAACGATGACCTTGACTTTCTTGCCCGCTTTCACATACTGCGCGAATTCGCCTTCGAATGCCTTTTTGATGATTTCGACCATCGAAGATGCGGCCCCCGAACGGTCGGTGTGATATTTACCCGGAGCGAAATCTTCCTGTGCCGAAAATCCTTTCTCCACATTGTAGGAGAATCCGATTTCGTAGTTCATGATTTTCAAACCGTCCGCATCGACAGCCGGAACGATCGCAGTCTTTACGGAAATCTGCGTATGGTCGGAGAGAATGTTCTGCATTTTAGCCTCTTCGAGAACATTTTGCCGAATTTCCTTGAGCTTCATCTCCTCCATACTGGAACGCTGCACCAGTTCGAGCGGCACGAAACGGTCATCCGATTTCAAATAATCGAGCGACTTGCGCTCCCGATTGTCGAACGTGTAGGTTCCCTGCGTGCGTTTGTTGTAGACATCGACATAAACCAATTCGAAATGGTCGTCCTTCATCAGGCCGTATTGGGCATTCCGAAATTCGAGGTCGTCGGTTGAGAAGAGGCCCACCTCGGCTTGAGGCACATCGAGGTAAATCGTCGGCATCGTATCGAAATTCAGCGCCAGCGTGTTGGTCGACATGTTGAAATCGCCCAACGTGACGGTCGACGCATCCAACAGATTATCGGCCATACGGGTCGCAATCTCGGTTTCGAACAGCGACATCTGCGTCATGCGGGTTTCATCGTTCACACGAGCTTGATACTCGGTCAACGATTCGCCGGGCATCTGCTTCATCCACGCATTCATCTTCTCGCTCAACTCATCGTTCAGCAGTTGGTTGAAATTAGGCTGAAGGTCGTTCAATAGCACATAGACGAGCGCATTGCGCGTATTGTAAAGCAAAAAGACCTCATTGTTCTCGCCCTTGATGAAACGAACATCGGTGATTCCTTCGTCCACACACTCGATATGCCGGAAATCGGATTTATCGAGTTTATTGAGCAGCGTGATGCGGTTCTCGCCCGAAACGACAGCGATGTACTTGCCGTCGACATGCAAATCGCAGCTGCGGGCCACGCCCATCGAATCGAACTCATGAACCGGCAGGAACGTGCGCGTATCATACAGCGTCAACAAGCCGTCATTCGTCAAAACGGCGAACGTGGCGTTGTCCGGAGAAAAGGCGATATGATTGACTTCGCTCGCAATGGGAATCGTCTTACGCAGCTTGCCCGTCTCGAAGTTGTAGACGTTCAGCAGATTTCCGTTAGCCGTCGCGAAGAAAAAATCGTTGCTGCTGATAGCCAGATGCGCCGCCTTGAAAGGTAAATCGAACGTGCGGATTTCCGTATAACGGCGTGTTTCATAGACGTGCAGATGTCCGTCTTCCGAAGCGGCTGAAAAACTCCGAGCATTCGGTGCATAACAGATAGCCGTCGGCACATAGTCGATTTTCAGATTATGCAACAAAGCGTCGGCTTTCCAAAGGTCGTAAATCGCAATCGACGACTTTTTGGCATTCCGCTGCGACCATACCGCAAGAGTCAAACCCGAAGGATTGATTTTCAGCGAACGAATTTCAGCAAACGCATTGCACAATGGAACACTGCGCAAATTGTAGGCAACGGACCCGTTGTAATAATAACTGGAAAAGAGATAATTATCTACCGCAAGCGGCTGATAGGCCTGCGGATAAACATAATCCGATTTCTCCCCGCCGAGGGAGGGGGGGGGGAACTGCGACCCCTCGACAGCAGAATGCTACCGAGACAAGGGTCAGAAAGATATTCTTCATCATCGTTCTGTTTTCACCACATCGCAGACACTTATCCTGCATCGTGGCTCCAATCCGTTCGGAGAGACAAAGATAAGAAAAAAAATCGTATCGGCAAACAATCCGCATGAAAAAGACCCCCTAATATAAATTAGGTATGTTTTTTCGGAAAACCAGCTATCTTTGCATCCGATTTTCAAAACAGCCTCATGGATTGGTTACGTTCGCTCGTGTTCGAGCACTCGGCCGTGCAGGCCGTCGTCGTGCTGTCGCTCATCGCGACCGTCGGCATCGGGTTGGGCAAAATCCGCATCGGTGGCGTTTCGCTCGGCACGGCGTTCATCTTCTTCGTGGGCATCGTGGCCGGACACTTCGGCCTCTCGCTCGACCCGGCGATGCTCTCCTATGCCGAAAGTTTCGGGCTGATTCTCTTCGTTTATGCGCTGGGATTGCAGGTCGGGCCCGGATTTTTCAGCTCGCTGCGCTCCGGCGGCATGCGGCTGGTGACGCCCGCCCTGCTCGTGCTGTTCATCGGCACGGCAGCGGCTGTCGGATTGAGCTGCGTCTGCCGCGTGCCTATCGCCGATATGTCGGGCATTCTCTGCGGCGCGACGACCAACACCCCCGCACTCGGTGCCGCCCAACAGATGCTGATGCAACTGGGCCGCGACACCAGCGGCCCGGCATTGAGCTGCGCGCTGACCTATCCGCTGGGCGTGGTGGGCGTGATTCTGGCTATCGTGCTCCTGCGCAAATTCTTCGTCCGCCCCACCGATCTGCCGGGCCCCGATGCCGAACACCGCAAGAACG
Organism: uncultured Alistipes sp.; assembly: GCA_947178455.1. Lineage (GTDB taxonomy): Bacteria > Bacteroidota > Bacteroidia > Bacteroidales > Rikenellaceae > Alistipes. The sequence continues at coordinate 6,617 of CAMWYI010000049.1, forward strand.
TCTACATCGCCAGCTACAAGCTGACCAATCCGGCCGTTTTCGGCCAGTCGGTGCACGAAATCGCCGCGCAAAGCCACCACCACTTCGTCATCTCGCGGCTGTGGCGCGACGGACGGGTCTCGATTCCGACGTCGGACAAGACCCTGCAACAGGACGACATCATCTTGGTCATCACCACACCGGCCGAAGCCGATGCCCTGCGGCTCATCTTCGGCGAACAGGAACAGAAAGACTGGAACACGGAGAATATCGACTGGAACGCGATCGACAGCCAGCTGATTTCGCAGCGCATCTTGGTGACGCGGCCCGAAATCAACGGCCGCAAACTGGCCTCGCTGCGGCTGCGCAACCATTACGGCATCAACATCAGCCGCGTGTACCGTTCGGGCGTGCAGCTGCTGGCGACCCCCGACCTGCGGCTGCAATTAGGCGACCGGCTGACCGTCGTCGGCGAAACCGAAGACATCCGCCGCGTCGAGAAAATCTTGGGCAATGCCGTGAAAAGCCTCAACGAACCCAATCTGGCGGCCGTATTCATCGGATTGATTCTGGGACTGGTCTTGGGCAGCATTCCGGTCGCGCTGCCGGGCATCTCGGTGCCCGTCAAACTCGGATTAGCGGGCGGCCCTATCATCGTAGGCATCCTCATCGGCACGTTCGGCCCGCGACTGCACATGATTACCTACACCACGCAAAGCGCCAACCTGATGCTGCGTGCGCTGGGGCTGTCGCTCTACCTCGCCTGCTTGGGACTGGACGCAGGCGCGCACTTCTTCGAGACCGTCATGCGGCCCGAAGGGATGCTGTGGCTCGCGCTCGGATTCCTGCTGACGGTCGTGCCGGTGCTGCTGGTCGGGGTGTTCGCCCTGCGGACGCTGCACCTCGATTTCGGCTCGGTATCGGGCCTGCTCTGCGGCAGCATGGCCAATCCGATGGCCCTCAACTATGCCAACGACACCATCGAAGGCGACAACCCGTCGGTATCATACGCCACGGTCTACCCCGTGTGCATGTTCCTGCGGGTCATTCTCATTCAGGTCGTCCTGATGCTCTTCCTCTGACGGTAGCGACCGCGCCAGCTCCTCGACGTTGCTTCCGGCCGGACGCTGGAACACCCGCAGGTCGAACCACCCGACCGAAGCGAAAACATGTGCGAAAACTTCGGCCTGAATCGTCTCGTACTCCGCCCACACGACCGTGTCGGTGAAAAAATAGAGCTGCAACGGCACGCCCGTATCGGAGGGCTGCAACTGGCGCACGAGCAGCTGCATGTCGCGCCGAATCGGCACGGCGGTCTGCAAATAACGAATCAGATAGGCGCGGAAAATTTCCAGATTGGTCACGTGCCGGCCGTTGCACGACGGGTCGGCGGGCGGAATGCCGTGCGACGCGTTGTAGTCGGCATAGCTTTTCAGCGTGTCGTCGATGTAGTCGCGCACGAGCTCGATGCGGCGGAAGCGCGCCAGCATGTCGGGCGTACAGAAACGCACGGTCGAAAGGTCGATGAAAACCGACCGCATCACGCGCCGACCGCCCGAACGCTTCATCGCCTGCCAGTTCTGGAACGAATCGCTCACCAACAGATAGGGCGGCACCGTGACGACCGTGTTGTCGTAATTGCGCACCTTGACGGTCGTCAATGTCACCTCGATGACCACGCCGTCGACGCCGTATTTGGGCATCTCGATCCAGTCGCCCACCTGCAACATGTCGTTGACCGACAACTGGATACCCGACACGAAACCGAGAATGCTATCCTTGAAAATCAACATCAGCACCGCTGCCGAAGCACCCAGTCCGGTCAACAGATAGGTCGGGGATTTGCCGATGAGAATCGAAATAATCAGAATGGTGCTTATCAACACGACGATGCCCTGCGCCGTCTGCCGCAGGCCCTTGATAGGTTTGTTCTGCCAAGCCGGACGGCGGACCGCCATCCGAAAACCCGCCCGAATCACGGCGCAGAGCAACCGGCAGACCGTGACGATGATGTAACTCTGCATCAGGCGGTTCAGCAGCGTGCGGATGTGCACGTTGTCCTCGAACACGACGGGCAGGGTAATCGAAAGCAGAATGGCGCTCAACACATGGCACGAATGGTTGAGCACGGAGAGGCTGAACAAATCGTCGTCCCACTTGACGTGCGTGCGTTCCACTATCCGCCGCATCCCGCGAGCGAGGGTCAGCCGACAGACAAAATCGAACAGCACGACAATCAGCAACACCAACAGCAGCGAGACCCACAAGTCCCACCCCTTTTCGGAGGCCGAACTCAATCCGAAAACTCCGAGAAGCGCATCCGTCCAATGTTTCAGCAGTGCCTGCATGCGCCGACGCGGTGCAAAATCCGCGCCTTACGTCGCAACACAGAGTGCGGAATCTACCGAAAAACTCCGAGGTTGTCGAGGAACATCAACAGCAGCACGACGGGACAGAAGTAGCGCAGCAGCCACCGCAGCGCGATGAAAAACCACATGCGGCCGGTGCCGTTGTTGCAGACCTGCGCCTTGAATTTCCGCTGATCCATGAACCAGCCCACGAAAATGCAGGTCACGAATCCGCCCGCCGGCAGCAGGATGTTGGCCGTCAGATAATCGAGCGAATCGAAGAGGTTAAGCCCGCAGATTCGCCAGCCGCCGAGCACGCCCAGCGAGAGCGAAGCCAACGCCCCCAGCACAGCCGTCGCTGCGGTGGTGGCCCAAGCGGCACTCCGACGGTTCAGCCCCCACTCCTCCTGCATGTAGGCCGTGAGCACCTCGTGCAGCGAGAGGGTCGACGTCAGGGCCGCGATGACCAGCAGCAGGAAAAAGACCGTCGACCACACCATGCTCAACGGCATGCCATTGAAAATCCCCGGCAACGTGATGAACACCAGCGAGGGCCCCGACGACGGCGCGATGCCGACGCTGAACACCGCCGGAAAGATGACCACGCCCGCCAGCACGGCGACCAGCGTATCGAGCAGCGTCACGTTGAACGCCGTTTTCCCGAGGTCGGTTTCGGGCTTGAAATACGAGGCATAGGTCACCATCGTGCCCAAGCCGACGGAGAGCGAGAAGAACGCCTGCCCCATCGCCACCAGCACGGTGGAGGGGGTTACTTTCGAGAAATCGGGCCGGAACAGGAAGCGCAACCCCTCGCTGCCGCCCGGCATCAGCAGCGAGTGGACGGCCAAAGCGACCAAAACAATCAACAGCAAAGGCATCAACAACTTGGACGAGCGTTCGATACCTTTCTGCACGCCCATTGCGATGATGATGTGGGTCGCCAAGATAAAGAGACCGGTATAAATCAACGGCCGCCAAGGATGCGAAATGAATCCCTCGAAGAAAGCGGCGTAATGTTCGGGAGCGGTGCAATCGGCCAATCCGCCCGTCACGGACTGCACCATGTATTCGGCCGTCCAGCCCGACACGACGAAATAGAATCCCAAAATCAGAAAAGCGGTCAACACGCCGTTGTAGCCCAAGAAACGCCACCGGCGGTCCAATTTGCGGTAGGCCCCGACGGCATTGCGGTGCGAAGCGCGGCCCACCGAGAACTCGGCCAGCATAATCGGCAGCCCGAACAGCAGCACGCACAGCATGTAGATGACCAGAAACGCGCCGCCGCCATTCTCGCCGACGACATAGGGGAACCGCCAGATGTTGCCCAACCCGACCGAACTTCCGGCCGCGACGAGCACCGCACTCAACTTGCCGCCCAACGTGGCGCGGCTCTGCGAACGATGTACCATAAAACCAACCTAACCTTATTCATGCCGACGGGGCGGGCATCCGCACGCATTTCCGAATACCCGTCCCGTCTTCTATTTTTCCACCACGACGCTCACCCGCGCGACCTTTCCGCCGAGCGGCGGGGCCAGCTTCGACACGCGGCACCGCACATGCCGAATCTGCGGGAAAGCGGCATAGAGCGCGTCGATGATGTTCGTCGCTACGCGCTCGACGGTGCGCTGCGTCACCTGCATCTGCGCCCGCACGACCTCGTAGACGGTCAGATAGTTGACCGCCTGCTCCACGCTGTCCTCTTCGGCCACGCAGCCCAATTCGGCCGTTACCGACAAGTCGACCGTAAAGCGGTTGCCCACCTTGCGCTCCAACTCGTAACACCCGTGCAGGGCGCGGAACTCCATGCGGTCGAGCTCGATCGTGTACTCCATGCGCGTTACTCCGCAATCACCAAATAGTAATTCTTCTTGCCTTTCTGCACGAGCAGGTACTTTCCGGCCAGCAGGTCGGCATCCGTCACCGCACGCATCGGGTCGGCGACCTTCTCCTTGTTGAGCGACACGCCGCCGCCCTGCACCATTTTGCGGCACTCGCCTTTCGACGGGAAAATCTGCGTTTTCTCGGCACACAACTCGATGAACGGCAGTGCGTTCAACTCCGCCCGCGCGACGCGGAACTGCGGTACGCCCTCGGACACCTGCAACAAGGTCTCCTCGTCGATGTCGCGCAACGTTTCGGGCGCGGCGCCGCCGAACAGAATCGCCGAAGCGTTGGCCGCCTTTTCGTACTCCTCGCGCGAATGAATCATGGTCGTAATCTCTTCGGCCAACCGTTTCTGCAACACGCGCAGATGCGGCGCGGCGCGATGCTCGGCAATCAATCCCTCGATTGTCGCGCGGTCGAGCAGCGTGAAAATTTTGATATATCGTTCGGCGTCTTCGTCGCTGACATTCAACCAGAACTGGTAGAACTTGTAGGGCGACGTGTAGCGCGGGTCGAGCCACACGTTGCCGCTCTCGGTCTTGCCGAACTT
>CAMWYI010000050.1 GCA_947178455.1 uncultured Alistipes sp.
TCAGGAAATAACGGTCGTCGAACGAATAGCCCAAACGTGCCAAGAACGACACCATCGTGAACTCTTCGTAGTTTTCGGTCGGATTCCGATACCATGCACCGTTCTGCCACAGCACCTGATGCGAGTTCCACGTCTCGCTGGGATAGTTCTGCGTGCGGAAATCATACAAACGCGACTTCTGATAGTCCGTCGTAAAACCAGCCATGGCCGAAATGTGGTGTTTGCCGAAGACCTGCGCCCAAGTCACGGTATTCTCCCACAGATAGTGGAACTGCCGCGTTTGGGTCTGTTCGCGCAAGGTCGTCGACGAACCGCCCGGCACGTCGATTACCGGCGAGTAGGCATCCGTTTCGTTGATGTCGAGGTCGGCCGTCAGCTCCGATTTGAGCGTCAGCGAGGTAATGGGTTTCACCTCCAGCGCCGTAGTCGAGAACAAGCGCGTGCGGGGTGCACGGCTGTGCATCGTTTTGAGCTGGGCCACCGGATTGACGATATTGGGACCAGCCACACCGGTAGCCATGTCCGCCGTCGAAGCGATACCGCCCCACTTGGGCTGGCCGTTGTCGTTGTAGATGACGTTGCCCTCGGCATCGCGGTCGTAAACCGAAGCCGAAGCAGGGAACCACATGGCACCCAAAATCGGGCCCGTATGCGAACGGTTGACGTTACCCTGTCCGTTCGACTGGTCGAACGACACCCGTTCGGAAATTTTCAGCCATTTCACCGGCTTGAAATCGGCCGAGAATTTGGCACCCAGCGACTGGCTGTAAGTATTGATGATAGAACCTTCTTTCTTGTCGTAGGTAACCGATAGAATCGCCGAAAGTTTCTCGGTACCACCGCTCAACGAAATGCCGTAGTGCTGCGTCATACCGGCACGGAAAATCTCGTCGAGCCAGTCGGTGCGGGTGATGTTCGCACCGGCATAAGCCGTCGGATTGGCCAGCATCGGCAGCGCGCCGTTGTCCGAATTGGCTACGGCCGTAGCCCACACATCGCAGTATTGCTGTGCATTGAGCATCTTCGGGAGATTCATCGCCGTCTGGACACCCAGCGAGACGTTGGCATCCACCCGCAGCTGACCCGATTGCGCCTTGCGGGTCGTAATCAGCACGACGCCGCTCGAACCTACCGAAGCACCGTAGATAGCGGCCGACGCGGCATCTTTGAGCACCGTGACGGATTCGATATCCTCGACCATATAAGGTGCATTGGGCACGCCGTCGACAACGACCAGCACGCCGTCACCCGAAGTCGGGTCATCGTCGTTGCCTTTCGAGCCGCGTCCGCGAATCGAGAACGACGCCGAACGCATCGGGTCGCCGCCCGACTGCATGATCGTCACGCCCGGCATGCGGCCTTGCAGCAGCGTTCCCAAGTCCGAAGCCCGGCTGCGCGCAGCTTCATCCATCTTGACGCTCGCCACTGCCATCGAAAGGTCTTCCTTGCGCTGCGAACCATAACCGATGGCGACTACGGCACCGATTTCGGTGGTGTCTTCCTCCAACGTCACGTCGATTTGCGTGCGATTCATCACGGCCAGTTCCTGCGAAGCATAGCCGACAAATGTGTATTCCAGCGTTGCATTACCGGGCACCGAAATCTGATAGCGTCCGTCCACATCGGTTATCACACCGTTGGTCGTGCCGCGTTCGACGACCGAGGCTCCGACCAGCGGCATCTGTCCGGTGTCGGTCAGGCGCCCCGAAACCGTCACACGGTTTTGCGCCCGTGCCGGAAGGATGAGTACGCTACAAAGCAGACTCATTAGAAGAAAACGAATGAGCTTCGTTTTCCCTCCTGAAAAAGTCAAAATCATTTCCATAAGGTTTAGGTTAATAATTAAAAAAATAGGTTTATCCGGCCGTCGGGATTCGCGACATTTTGAAATCAGGACAGGCCGATGTTTCCTTTTTCAAAATTATCCATTGACTCCGTTAGAAATAGGGGCATTTTGCGTATTAAAGTCGTCATTTCACGCAATTACCAAATCCATCGACAATCCGCTTCCGAAAACGAACCGTCGGACGGGATTCATCGGGTCGAAACCGAGAGCGGCTCGATGCGGAAAGCGTAACGGTACTCCGCCTCGCGCGCGATTTCGTAACGCGGCAGAGGTCCCGGCCCGCAGCTGCCGTTGCCGAGCCCGCGCTGGATGCAGTCGAGATTGAGCACCGTCTCGGCGCAGCGGATGTCGTTGAGGTCGTGTCCGTATTTCACCTGCCACAGCATTTTGTCCGTGTAGTGTTGGGCCGAGAACGAAGCGAACTTCTCCTTCGCCGTAATCCGCACGCCCCAGCCGTCGGCATCGCTCAATTCCACCCACTCGGCATCGGTGCGCGAACCCATGCTTTGGGCTCGAACGTAGTGTTCGGCCATTGCGCTCACGGTCGTCCGATAGCAGCCTATATAAGCCGCATTGCACCGGTCGGCATAGTTCTCCATCGGGCCGCGCCCGTACCACGCCACCTGTTCTAGCGACGGGGCGAGCAGCAATTGCAGCGACAAACGCGGCAGGTCGAACATCGCATCGGTCACGAACACCGCCTCGACATCCACTGCGCCACTGCCACCGATACGGTACACAATCGTCTGGGCGACCGTCGTAGCGCCGACCGTCGTCGCTAACCGGATCGTCACCGTCGCTTGCCGACCGTCGGCAGAGAGTGCGGCATCGAATCCGCGCAGTTCCGAGTGCGGCTCCACCCACTCGCGCGGGTCGTTGCTAATCGAGCGATAGCCATTGAACGCGGGGCCTGCTTGGGCATGCAACACGCTCCGGCCGTCGTAACGGAGAGCCGTCATCCGTCCGGTCGTCCGGTCGAACGCGACCTCGAATTGCGGGGCAAGAAAACGAACGTATTGCCGTTCGTGCAGCATGCGCAGGGGTACGTCCGACGCCGGATCCGTCCATTCGGCAGGCGTCCGTTTCCGCAGCAGCAGTTGTTCCGACGCCACGACATGGCCCGCCTCGGCCCATACGCAATCCGAACGCAACCGCGCTTCCAAATCGAGGTGATAATCCGCATCGTCCGCAACGACGGCGGCAATCGGAATCACCACGCGGCAGAGGCTTCCGGGCTGACAGTCGGGCAGCGCCAAGCTCCCCTCGGCGACAGGCCACCCCTCGCGGCGAACGGTATAGTGCAGGTCGAAGTCGTGTAGGTCGAGAAAAGCATAGCGGTTGCGAATCGCGAGCGTGTCGCCGCTCGCCCGCTCGAACGATATATATTGGTAGACCTTTTTCACCTCTTGCAGTTTGGGCGTAATCCGCCGGTCGGGCGTCACGAGACCGTTGCAACAAAAATCGTTGTCGTTGGGACGGTCGCCGAAACTGCCGCCGAAATAGTAGCGGTCCGCACGGTCACCCGGACGATTCAACCCCTGATCGGCCCAGTCCCAAATGCACCCGCCGATCATGCGTTGCGAATGGTACTCGATATAGTCCCAATAGGCATCCAGATTGCCCACGGCATTGCCCATCGCATGGGCGTATTCGCACAAAAAATAGGGTTTTCGGCGGGGCAGCCGGTCTTCGCGCATCATGCGTTCGACCGAAGGATACATGCGCGAGTCGATGTCGGCCACGTCATTCATCCCCTCGTAGTGAATCGGACGGTCGTCCTTGCGCCGCACGGCATCGCAGGCCTCCTCGAAATTGGGCCCGCCGCCCGATTCGTTGCCCAACGACCAGAAGATGACCGACGGATGATTCTTATCGCGCTCGACCATGCGCAAAATCCGGTCGAGATAAGCACCGCACCAGCTCTCTTTCGACGACAGCGCATGATTGCCGTGACACTCCAAATCGGCTTCGTCCATGACGTAAAGTCCGTAGTAATCGTAGAGCGCATACATTTTGGGGTCGTTGGGATAGTGACTCGTCCGCACGGTGTTCAGGTTGTGGCGTTTGAACAGCAGGATATCCTCCACCATGCTCTCCACCGGCACCGCCTTGCCATAGCGCGGATGTGTGTCGTGGCGGTCGGCACCCTTGAAGAGGATGCGGGTGCCGTTGATGTAGATGCCGTTTTCGCGCAGCTCGATGCGGCGGAATCCATATTGTTGGGTCGTCGCTTCGAGCGTCCGGCCCTGCGCATCGAGCAGTTCCAAATCGACCGTATAGAGACGGGGCGTCTCGGCGCTCCACAGCTGCGGATCGGGGACATCGCATCCTCCCGTCACATGCAACGCACCCCCGCGAGCGATTCGCGGCACCGCTACCGTCTGCGTCTGCACCGTCCGACCTTCGGGGTCGGCGAGCGTTACGCACAGCGCACCCGCTGCGAGTCCTGAACCGCAATCGGCCACTTCGGCATCGACGCTCAACCGCACGCCCCCGTCACCGAAATCGGAGGTAAGGCGCACATCGCGCAGGTAGCGTTTCGGACGGGCCACGAGGTAGACATCACGGTGAATGCCGCTCAACCGAAACATATCTTGGTCTTCCAGATAGCTGCCGTCGCACCAGCGGTATACCTCGACGGCGACGGTATTGCGGCCCGGCCGGACGAATCGCGTGATGTCGAATTCGGCATCGTTGTTCGACCCTTGACTGTACCCCACCTTGCGGCCGTTGACCCACAAATAGAAAGCGCTGTATACACCGTCGAAATGGATGAAAAGCTGCTTGTCGCGCCATGTTTCAGGCAAATCGAACGTCCGACGGTAGGAACCGACGGCATTGGGTTCGTCGGCCACCGTGTAGTTGCTTTGGGGCTGGATGAACGGCGGGTTGTTGCGGAACGGATAGGTGATGTTGGTATAGATAGGTGTGCCGTAGCCCTGCATCTCCCAGTTAGAGGGCACCTCGATTTCGTCCCACGACGAAACGTCATAACTTTCCTTCTCAAATCCTTTCGGACGTGCTTCGGGAGAGGCTGCCCAGTGGAATCGCCACGAACCGTTGAGCAACAGATAACGCGACGAACGGTTCCGCTCCCACAAACGACGGTACGAAGGGTCGCAGCGCATCTCTCTGGCATCGGCGAACGGTACGAACGTCGCCCGGCCGGCCTCCTTGTTCACGGCGAAAATCCGTTCGTTCTCCCAATCGTTCTTGCTGGCGGTTTTCAGCGGTTCGACCGCAACGAGCAGTTTCGACGGCACGACGACCCACTGCTGGCATTCGCTGGCGGCATCGGGTGCCAGTTGCTGTACTTGTTCACCGACAGCACCGTCTACATAACCCATGTTGTAGCCGCTCGACACACTCGTAAAGGTGTAGCAGCCATTGGACAGGCGCGTGAGCCGCCATTGCTGATTGGGGTTGCTTCCGGCTTCGGCCGTCCATTGAATCAGGGGCCGCTCGACGGTTCCGTCGCCGCCGTTGTCGACGTTCAGCAGCGCCGACGGGCTGAACAGCGCATAGCATCCGTCGCCGCACGGGGTCAGATGCCACACCTGCGACGTCTTGTCGGCTTCGCGTTTCGCAATGAAGATGCGCGATTCCAAATCGGTTCCGGCTTGGTTGTCCAGCGCCAAACCGCCGACCGTGCGGATTTCGTATCCCTTGCCGGGCTCGATTTCCGCAGCCCGAAGCGCCACACCGCAGAGCGCCAACCCTCCGAGAAGAAGCAACCGTATGTTCATAGATTCATCGTGTAGTTTTCAAATCGTGTGCATCGCTCCGCAACGAATCAATCCTCCGTGCCGTGCGAAGCTCGCCGATACCCCAGCGCATCGTAGTAGCCCGTCAGATGCCGCAATCGCCGCCGAAAGTCGGCATAATCGTTTCCGGCAGGGCACCAGCCCCGTTCGGCGACCGCCGCCAAGCGCGGCAGCAGCATGTACTGGGCCTGCGCGAAATCGGCGATGTATTCCGTCCACAGATTTGCCTGCACTCCCAGTACATTCGCCCGTTCGCGGGCGTTCAACCCTTCGTAAGGGTCGAGGGCATAGACCTGTTCGAGCGGCAGACAGCCTCCCCATGCCAGCGGTTCGCTGGTCGTGTCGGCCGTCTGATAATAGTCGAGGTAGCAGTGGGTCGTGGGGGCCATTACGACAGGATTACCCCGACGGGCCGCCCGAATGCCGCCCTCCGAGCCTCGCCACGACATCACGACCGCCGTCGGAGAGACGCCGCCGTCCAAGAGTTCGTCCCACCCCATCAACCGACGGCCGCGAGCCGCCAGATAACGTTCGACGCGCGTCGTAGCATAGCCCTGCAACTGACGTTCGGAGGTCAGCCCCTCGCGGCGCATCCGTTCCCGACAATGCGGGCAGCAGGCCCACATCTTGTCAGGGCATTCGTCGCCGCCGATATGAATCAGCGGCGAAGGGAAGAGTTCGAGCACCTCGTCGAGCACCCCCTCGATAAAATCGAACGTGGAGTCGCGCCCGACGCAGAAAACACGGTCGTCGATGTCCCACGTCTGCCGCACCTCGTACTGCTCGCCCGTACATCCGAGCCACGGATAGGAGGCCAGTGCCGCGACGGCATGGCCCGGAAACTCCACTTCGGGAATCACCGTGATGCAACGGCGGGCGGCATAATCGACCACCTCGCGGATTTCCGCTTGGGTATAGTATCCTCCGTGCGGCGTTTCGTCGTAACGGCACGTTTCGTCGTACTCGCCGCCCGGGTCATGCCCGATGAGCGTCCGCCGCCGCACCGAACCGATTTCGGTCAGTTTCGGGTACTTCCGAATCTCGATGCGCCAGCCTTGGTCGTCGGTCAGGTGCCAGTGAAAAACATTCAGTTTGTGCAGGGCCATCAGGTCGAGCGTCCGCTTCACCTCCTCGACCGTGAAGAAATGGCGCGCCACATCGAGCATCAGCCCGCGATAGGGCATCGTCGGTGCATCGTCGATTCGCACGGCCGGAATACTTACTCCGCCGGTCGCCCCGCCGATTGCTTTTTTAGAAAAACATGTTGCCGAAATCAGTTGCCGCAGGGTCTGCACGGCATAGAAAGCTCCCCTGTCTCCGCCCGCTGCAATCATCACACGGTCGGGCTCTACCGTCAGGCAGTAGGCATCTTCGCGCAGCGAATCGACCCGCAGCAAGCCGACCGTTCCGGCACGAAGCGAATCGCCCTGCATCACCGGCAGCGAAGCCCCGAACAGCGCATGCGCCAACTCGTCGAACGCTGCGGCCGCACAAGACAGCGAATCCGCCGCACGGAAATACAGCGGCGTACAAGGCTCCAACCGGAACTCGCCCTCGCCCGCCGCCACCGACGAAGGTCGCGGCACGACGGCAATTCGCTCCAGCGAACCAATCTTCGGAGCGCAACCAGCCAGCAGCCAACAGCCCAGCGACAGAACCAGCAGCCGTTTCATCGTCATTCGCAAACCGAAGCCCCCAACAATCCGGCATGCTCCATTTCCGAGCGGCAGATATGCACTTTTTCGACCGTGCGGGCGTAAGGAAACTGCTTCAACTCGGCATACATCGCCTCCCGAAAAAGAGGAAAAGCATTGGAAATACTGCCCCCGAAGACAATCGCATCGGGATCGTAAGCATAGAGCACCAGCATCACCAGCCGCCCCACGTGGCCGCCGAACTCGCGCCACAGCGACAGCGCATCGGCATCGCCGGCAACGGCCCGCTCGAAGGCCTCCTTGCCCGTCGTGCCGTGCCCCACGAAAAAGCGGCTGCTGCAATAGTATTCGTAATCGCGGTCGAGATAGGGAATCCCGCCGATTTCGCCCGCACCCGTATTCCGGCCGCAGTAGAGTTTGCCGCCGATGACGATGCCGGCCCCCACGCCTGTGCCGAGCGCCATGCAGACCGCATTGTCGAACCCGTGCGCCTCGCCGAAACGGCATACGCCCAAAGCGAAACAGTTGCAGTCGTTATTGACCGAAACGGGAATGCCGAACCGCTGTTCGAGCCACTCTTTCAGATGCACCTCGCGCCACGAGGGGATGCCCACCACATCGTAGACGATGCCCCGCTGGGCATCGACCACCGACGGCACCCCGATGCCGATACACTCCGTATCGGTCGTAATGAGCATCGCAATCAGCGACGCGATATGTTCCAACACTTCACTTTCGGGCCGGTCCGACTTGCAGGGTTCGGACAACAGACGCACGATGCGTCCGTCATCGACCACTCCGACGCGCACGTTGGTGCCGCCCAAATCCACTCCTATTCTCATGGTATCTCTTTGTTTTGCGTAATTTTTCCTTCGGCGAAACGCGCCCTATCGACTATACGGCCGTCGTCTTCGCGAATCCAAGTCTCGAATCCCCGTTCGCCCTCCGTCAGACGCAGCAGCCGCACGCCCGGACGCAGGTTGTTGTAGGTGGTATCGTCGCCCGAAAAACGGCCGTATCCCAGCGCGATGCCCTTGTCGGCCACCACGTAGTCGATGTCGTGGTCGTGGCCCACGAAAACGCCCATCACACTTCCCGTTTCGACCATCGCGGCGAACATGCCGGTGTTCAGTGCGCCCGGACACTCCTCTTCGGCTGCGCGGCCGATGCGGCTGTTCGATGGGTCGCGCCACGCCGCAAGGTATTCGGGCAGCACGATGTGGAAGAACGCCAGCGACGGCACGGGCACCCCTTTGTTGGCCTGCGTACGCGCCTCGCAGCACTGCCGCAGCCACGCCACCTGTTCGGGCAGAAACCAGCCGTAGCCGTCGATTCCCCCGACGGTGGAATAGTCGTGCGAATCGAGGCAGTACAACACCAGCGCGGCGGCGTTCGTCCTGCGACCGCAGACCGTCAGTTCGCAATCGGCCAGACCGCCTTCGGCATCGAGCGTATTGAGACTCAACGGATTGCCCGTCACAATGCGGGCAATTTCAGCACGCGTCAAATCCTGCTCGGCATCGTGATTGCCCAGCACGACACAGAAAGGCACCTGCCGCCGGCACAGCGTATCCATGAGCCGAAGCCATATCGGACGGGCTGGACGTCCCGTAACGACGTCGCCCGTAAAGATGAGCAAATCGGGGTGTTCAGTGGCCAGCACACGGTCGAGACGGGCGAACGTTTTTGCCGCTTCGGCCGGACGCGCTTCGGCATCGAGGTGCATGTCGGTGAACTGGGCGATGACGAAGCGTCCGTCGTCGCCGAAATGCAACATAGGCTCTTGCGCACGAAGCGACACAGCCCCGCATAGCCCCGCGCAGCATGCGATGAATTTCGTGATGTTCGCAACGGCGCGCATGTTCAGTCGAGTTTTACGTTCCCGCTCCGTTCCACCTGCACCGTGCGACTGCGGCCGTCGCCCCACGTCACCGTCAGCTCGAACGGCACATCGGTTTCGACACTCACCTGCGGCGTTTCGTCGCCCGAAGCGCGGCGACGCACTTTGAGCCCCACGACCCCGTCAGGGCCGAACGGATAGCGTTCGATGCCGTGCATCTCGGTATGGGTGAGGTGCCATTCGATACGCCGCTGCGAATAGTCGGACTGAATACCGAGCACGTATTCGATGAATACGGCAATGGGCGGCAATCCGGTCCACCCCACGAAATCCTTGCGGGCCATGAAGCCGGGTTCGATGCGTTCGGGCGCATAGTATTCCCAGAATGTCCCGCTTTTTTTCCACACCTCGAAGACCGCAGCATAGTGGTTTTCGGCAATCCGTTGCGCCAAGTCACGATAGCCCTTGCGCCACAGGCCGTCGATAATCATGTAGTTGGTGCCGGGCCATACGCCGCCCTGCCAGTAGCGGCCCGCATCATTGTATTTGCGGTGGTCGGCCGCCAGCGACGGCACGCGGTGCGGCCGGTCGAATTCGGTCGTGTCGCGCAGGTGGGCGACGAGACGGTCGAGCCGGTCGCGCTCCAGCGCATCGGTCTGTAAAGCCCAATAGGCGTGCACCCCTTTGGCCGTGCCGAGCGAACCGTCGGCGAACCGGTCGAAGAGGAACCCTTCGCGTTCGTCCCACATGCACTCGTTGATGTGGCGTTTCAGGAAACGGTTTTCGTCCTCGACCTCCTCGATTTCCTGCCACCGCTCGATGTAAAAGCCGATGCCGAGCAGCGATTCGTTGACTAACATCTGTTGCAGATTGGCGTCGAGCCACTCCATGTGGCCGTTCGAGAAGATAGGGTTATAGACCTCCGGCACACGCGGCAGGTTGTCCATGCCCGTTCCCCAGCCGCTCGACCAGTAGGTGCCGTTGGGCCACGTGCGGTTCAATTTCCACCACTTGGCATAGGCGCACAGCGCGGGAAAAATCCGATGCAGGCGGTCGATGTCGCCGAACTGGCGGTAATAGGTCAATTCGACCCAAGGCAGCAGATCGGGCCCCGTCGATGTGGGGTCGAAACGCTCGAAACAGTCCGAGCCGTCGGCCCGGATTTCGCGGCAGATGAATCCGTCGGGATGCTGTTTCGCGTAGAAATTGTCCAGCGAACGCTGGAACGGAAAGAAACGGTACCCATAGCGGGCGAACATCATCATGAACGACGTGTCCCACATGAATATATTGCCGTTGTAAGCCACATCGAGGTAGGGCGACACGAATCCCGAACCGGCCTGCGGCTGGCGGATGTTGCCGACGGCCAAACGCCATGCGTGCCAGTACATGTCGATTTCGCGGGCATGACCCTCCCAAATCGGTGCAGGCAGGATGCGGCGCGCTTCGTCGAACGAACGGGGTTCGAGGCATTCGGGCCGGGCCGTGCGGAACTCGTTTTCGGCTACGAAGACCTCCTTGACGTAGGTATTTTTGTAGGGCAGGTCGTAAGGGCCCGATTTGAGCCCTTGCGCTGCGGCCGACCCTGCCAGCCCCAGCAGCCCCAGTCCTAAAATCAGTGTTTTTTTCATCATCGCAGGTGTTTATTCGGTCAGCAACCGGATGCGACAGGCGATTTCCGTATTGCAGTATGTTCCGCAGAAACGGTCGGCCCCCGGCCCGTAGGCGAACACGGGCAGCATGGCGGGCGAATGGTCGTCCGAAATATACAGGCCCATGACGCGGCCCGTCGTTTCGTCGCCGTCGATGACGGTCAGACCGCCCGTTTCGTGGTCGGCCGTGACGATAACGAGCGTTTCGCCGTTCGAGTCGGCGAATCGAAGCGCTTCAGCGACCGCCAAATCGAAGCTCAACGTCTCGATAATTGAGCCGGGCAGGCAGCGCGCGTGGCCAGCGTAGTCGAGTTTGGCCCCGGCGACCATCCGGATAAATCCTT
>CAMWYI010000051.1 GCA_947178455.1 uncultured Alistipes sp.
TGAACCAAATCACTGTGAGTGCAATCAAAAAGGCCCAAATGCCTGCAATCGTATTGTGGAATTCCAGCAATGGCCAAATAAAAAATAGAACATGGTAAAGCACAAAGTAGACTATTGGACTTATTACTATATAAGCCGTTCTGACGAGTACATTTTTAAGAATAGGATTGAGGTGCATGTTTTTGAGTTTTTAAGAATTTCGATCTTTTTTGCAATAAGGGGAGTACAAAACGATACGACATTCCTTTATTATGAGGAGTTTACTCCTCGATCCTGATTTTGTCCGCATACTTTTCGTTGCTCTTGTAGAAGTCGAGAAGCATTTTGGTTGCTTTCGCCATCTCTGCGTTGTTCAACGTAGTACTTTGCGGTTCGAAGCGCAGTGCACGATTCTTGCGAGATATGAGTTTCGAGTTATCCTCAGGATCACGCATCCAGCGCTGCGTTTCATTGTCCCATATACGGTCGTCGATCTCTTTCTCCTCAGTGATGACGAGTTCTTTTCCACAGATTGTTTTCTTGAAAGCTTCACCACTTTGACGAAGTGTCGACGAAAGAATGTTTGGGAACACGATGCGACTGTTGAAGTCACGCTTCACAATCTGTCCGACATACAGCTCCTGAATGTCAGCAGCTTTGCCGTCGATGACCCGAATTGCGGGGAAATACTGACCTACCTGTGTGGTCATAACGTTGCCTTTCTCGTCTTTGATTTCGTTGCCTTGTGCATCGCGTGCTGCAACGTCAGTTCCGAGAACTACGAGAAGGTTTTCAGTAGGAACGTAGAAATGATCACCTACCTTATTGGTGGTTCGCAATGCGTTAAATGCCTGCGAAGCCGATATCGATTCGATAACATTCGGAAGGATGTTCATTAATATTTTTGCCATATAAATAAAGTTTTGCGTGTTTATTTAAGTTCAACTGTTTCAAATTCGAATAAAGGTGTTGGATCGAGTAATCCATCAAATCGGTCTGCGTTTTTTTCTTGAGCGAAAATATACAACTCAACGGCATTTGGATTGCCTCCCCCTCCTCGATTCTCATTTGCACACTTGTTTGTAATCTGTGAAGATTTGAAATAGTCAATCAAATCGCACTCTGCTTGATTAATCATTCCTACGTTACCTACTGCAACAATTCCCATAAGTTGGTAGTTGTCGTATTCGGGATCCCTAAATCGCTCTTCAGCACATTCGGATTTGCCGATCTTAAAGAATACAATGTCCTCCTGCGATAATCGTTTTTCAATCGTAGGCAAAAGTTCATACAATTTTTGATGCATGATTTTGTTGGTTTTCTTGCTCCTCTCAGCCCAAGAGCAGCGGGTTAATAGTAGGATAAAAAGAAAACGCAGGACTGAGGCCTATTTCGATGTTAGGCTCTGGTATGCCCTGCGATAAAATAAGCAACAACCCCGCGTCTTATCCGTATAGGAGAAAGACGAGCGATTGCGGACTGCTTATTCTCATCGCTTAAATGTACCAGATTTAACATCGAGAATAAACTTACGCTTTCCGTAAATTCAATATGTTGCCAACAAAGTTAGAAACTATATTTTGGAAACGCAATATCCTGAATCTCTTTTTGGGGGTTGTTGCAAAAATTGTTTTATGAAATCGTTGCAAAGTTCAGAAAAACAAAATTTTTCTGCAATAGGCAGCTGACTGGATACGAAAATTTGTTAGTTGTAGATTGGGGTAAAAGATTTCGAGACGATGCAGTCGTAAGCAACTAAATACAAAAAAAGCGGTCGCATTCGATATGCAACCGCTTGATTCCGAGAGCTGTTGACGAGGCTTGAACTCGTGACCTCTTCCTTACCAAGGAAGTGCTCTACCACTGAGCTACAACAGCATTTTCCCTTTCGGGCGGAGCAAAAGTACGCAAGAAAAATGAATCGACCAAAAATTTGTGCGATTTTCCCGATTATTTTCTACCTTTACTTCAAATTTCAACCCGAATTTCATGAAACGAATCCTCATTGTCGGTGCCGGTGGCCAGATAGGCTCCGAATTGACCGTCTATCTCCGCAAAATCTACGGCGATACGAATGTCGTGGCGACCGATATGCGCGAGTGCCGCTCGCTCGGCGAAACGGGCCCCTTCGAGGTGCTCAATGCGCTCGATGCCACGGCGATGGCGTCGGTCGTGGCGCGGTACCGCATCGACACGATTTTCAACCTCGTGGCGCTGCTTTCGGCCGTCGGCGAACGTAACCCGCAAATGGCGTGGAGCGTCAACATGGGCGCACTCAACAACTCGCTCGAAGTGGCCCGCCAACATCATTGCGCGCTGTTTACGCCCAGCTCCATCGGGGCGTTCGGCCCAACGTCGCCCAAAGACGGCACGCCGCAGGACACGATTATGCAACCGACCACGATTTACGGTGTGTGCAAAGTCACGGGCGAGATGCTCGGCAACTACTACCACCACAAATACGGGGTCGATACGCGTTCGGTGCGTTTTCCGGGCATCATCTCGAACGTCACGCTGCCCGGCGGCGGCACGACCGACTATGCGGTCGAAATCTACTACGAAGCCGTCAAGTCGGGGCACTTCACCTGCCCTGTTCCGGCCGACGTCTACATGGACATGATTTACATGCCCGATGCACTGCGGGCCTGCGTCGAACTGATGGAGGCCGACCCGTCGAAATTGCGCCACCGCAACAGTTTCAATTTGGCGTCGATGAGCTTCACGCCCGAAATCATCCGGGCCGAAATCCAAAAACGGCTGCCCGATTTCACGATGGATTACGACATCGACCCCGTGAAAAAAGAGATAGCCGAAAGCTGGCCCAACTCGCTCGACGACACGTGCGCCCGCGAGGAGTGGGGCTGGAAACCCGAATGGGATTTGTCGGCGATGACCGACGACATGCTGGAACATATCCGCCGGAAATCGCTTTGACCGAACGCGGCGGAGGCCGTTATTTGGCCGCTACGGCGTCGATTTCGACCAGCGCGCCTTTGGGCAGGGCGGCCACCTCGAAGCAGACGCGGGCGGGCATGTCGGCCGTGAAAAACTCGGCATAGACCTTGTTCATGGCGGCGAAGTCCGCGATGTGTTGCAGCAGGACGGTCGTCTTGGCGATGTCGCGGAAGTCGTAGCCCGCTTCGCGCAGGATGTGGCCGATGTTCGTGAGCGACTGGCGGGTTTGCGCCTCGATGCCGTCGGGCATGGCGCCGGTGGCGCCGTCGATGGGCAGCTGGCCCGAAATGTAGAGCGTGCCGTTGTTTTCGACGGCCTGCGAATAAGGCCCGACGGCTGCCGGAGCGGCGGGCGATGCGATGATACGTTTCATTTTTTATTAGCGCGATTGATTGCTTTGCAATTCAGTGTGTTATCTTCGCCCTGACCGTTTGGGCCGAAGCGGTGTACAAAGATATGGATAAGCGAGGGTAAAAGCAAGTTTATTTGCATTTACGAGACGCATATAGTAATGAACAGAATATGAAACACGTAGTGATTAAATGGGTGTTGTTGCTCGGTTCGGCCGTGTTTTTGGCCGGTTGTTGTGCGTGCCGTTCGTTTCAGACGAAGACGCGCCGTCCGTTGGTCGGCACCGAGTGGCAGTTGATTCAGTTGGGCGGCCGGAACATTCGGGTCGACGTGGAAAAATTCGTCGTGCGGTTCGCTGCCGACGGCACGGTGACGGGCCGGGGCGAATGCAACACGTTGTCGGGACGTTACGAAGCAGGCAAAGACAACGGCTTGAAAATCGGCCCGCTGGCATCGACCTTGCGGGCTTGTCCCGACGGAGAGGAGACCGAAAGGGCTTTGGCTGCAGCACTGGAATCGACCGACCGTTATGACATGGACGGCCCGATGTTGCTGCTGCTTGCCGACGGCGAACTGCAAGCGGTGTTCCAAGCGGCGAACGAATAACGTCGGCCCGCAACATGCTACGAAAAAACCGCCCCTGCAACAGGGGCGGTTTTTCGGTTGTTTCGCATTCCGATAATCGGCTATTCGGCCAAATAGGGATTCAGTTTCGACCACTCTGCGACCGGCGGGATGACGCCCATCGCAATTACCTCGTCGCGCAGGGTGCAAAGGTGTTTGTAGCTCTCCGTGAGCGTGGCGTGTTCTTCGGGCGTGCCGTGCACGTCTTTGTAGCGGATGCCGTCGGCTGTGATTTCGCTCTCCATGGCCATGAGGATGTCGCGGTATTCGTCGTTGCGGAGGAATACGCCCGCCGGATAGGTGAACTTCTTGCCGCCCATAGCCGCCGCAATCATGCAAACCGACAGATAGGCCGGACTCTGGAACGACGAACGGCCCCGCAGGTCGATGATGTGCTTGCCGCCCTGAATGACCCGCTGTTGCAGGGCGTGCCAGTCGTCGACCGGCATGCTCGTGCCGATGAGTTCCGACAGCGGTTTGCCCGCCACGAGGGTCGTCGAGGCGAATACGGCCATTTGTTCGCCGTGTCCGCCGTAGGTGCGGCAGTCGGTGATTTCGTCGGCCGGAATATGGAAGTATTTGGCCAATTCCGAGCGCAGGCGCGTCGAATCGAGCGCGGCGAGGGTCGACAGGCGCGACGGCTCGATGCCCGCATGAATCAGCGTCACCAGCCCCGTGATGTCGGCCGGATTGAATACGATGACCACGTGTTTCACATCGGGGCAATAGGTGCGGATGTTCTCTCCCAGCTCCTTCGCGATAAGCGTATTGCCCTTTAACAGGTTTTCGCGGGTCATGCCTGCCTTGCGGGCCGCGCCGCCCGACGATACGACGTAGGATGCTCCCGTGAGCGCATCGCCGATGTCGGTCGTCCACGTGATGTTCACACCCTCGAATGCGCAGTGGTACAGCTCCTCGGCGACGCCTTCGAGCGCCGGTGCGAAGGGGTCGTAGAGGCAGATGTTCGGCGTCAGACGCATCATCAGCGCCGTCTGCGCCATGTTCGAGCCGATCATGCCGGCCGCGCCGACGATAGTCAGTTTTTCGTTTGTCAGAAAGTCCATTTTTCTATCTGTTTTTAATTATTCGTATCCGCTTGTCACTCTATCTCCCGCCGGTTGCGCAACGCGTGGGTGATGGTCAGTTCGTCGACGTATTCGAGTTCGTCGCCGAAGCCGATGCCCCGTGCGATAGAGGTGATTTTCACCCCCTCGAATCCGCGCAGGCGGTTCATGATGTAGAAGAACGTCGTTTCGCCCTCGACCGAAGTCGAAATGGCCAATATCACCTCTTTGACTTCGTCGCGTGCGACGCGCTCTGTGAGCAGGTCGATTTTCAGGTCCGACGGCGAGATGCCCTGCATCGGCGAAATGACCCCGCCCAAAACATGATATAACCCTTTGTACTGGTGCGTGTTCTCGATCGACAGCACGTCGGCGACCTGCTCCACCACGCAAATGGTCGTACGGTCGCGTTCGCGGTCGGCGCAAATGGGGCATAGTTCCTCGTCCGAAAGGTTGTTGCACTCCTTGCAGTATTTGACCTCCGTGCGGAAACGGTCGATGCTCCGCGTCATTTCGGCCACCGAGTCGCGCTCCATGCGCAGGATATGAATCGCCAGCCGCAGCGCCGTGCGCCGACCCACGCCGGGCAGCTTCGAGAGCTCGCCCACGACATCCTGCAACAACTGCGACATCAGATCGTTTCGATTTTGGAGTTTTCTATCCAGCCTTTCTTGCCGTCGGTGATGGTCACCTCGCACCACTTGTCGAGCCGGTCGACGATTTGCACCGTCGTGCCTTCGTGCAGGATGAACAGGTCGGTCGCCGACTTGTCGGGGGCACTCGACACGGCGGCCGAAGCGGCCATGACCACCGCTTCCGAGCGGTCGAGCTGGTCGCGGCGTTCGCTTGCGGCGAAGCCGGTCGTCAGCACGAAGAGCACGGCCGCTGTCAGCGTGCCGTAGAATCCCGCCTTGCGCAGCGACAGCCGCTGCGCGAGCAGATAGAGCAGGAATGCCGCCAGCGCGCAGGCCAGCATCGCGAGCGACAGCACGCTCCACGCCGTAGCACTCATCGTTTGCCGGACGGTTCGGAACCATTGGGTCAGGAAAAATTCGGGAATCCGCTCGATGCGGTCTTTCGTGCGGGCTTCGGCGACCGTGAGGTTGTAACGGGCGTCGGCGTTGCCCGGGTCGAGCCGGAGCGCGCGCCGGTAAAAGAGAATGGCCCGGCCGATTCGCTCCTGTTTGAAGTAGCTGTTGGCCAGATTGTAGAACAATTTGGCCGAACCGTATCCCCGTGCGACTAATTGTTCGTAGGCTTTCGTTGCTTCGTGGTAGTTGCCGTCGAGGTAGGCCGCGTTCGCCGCATCCCACAGGCGGGCGGGCGTTTCGTCGTCGAGTGCGGCGGATTCGTCGGCCGTTGTACCGTTCGTTCGTTCGGTCTGCTCCTGTGCGGCAGCGGGACGGGCATTCTGTGCGAGGACGGACGTCCCTCCGAACAACAACAGACAATATAATAGCATCGTTCGCATCATGATTTTGCTCAATGTTTTATCGCCGATTCAATTTGCGAAATGAAATCCACCCCCTCGGCATAGACTTCGTGCATCTGCGACGAGGCCGCAGGCGAATACTGCGCTTCGTCGCATTGGGTGACGATAGCCGTGAAACGCTGCGACTGCTCGGCCGGAATGCCGCGTTTGTGCAGCTCCTCGCGGACGTTCTCTTTCGTGAGGTTGGCCACCGGAATGTTGAGTTTGTCGCTCATGTAGCCCCACAGCGCCCGCAGCATTTCGTCGTAAAAAGCGTGGCGGTTCTGCTCCTCCATGTGGCGTTTGGCCGCACGGAAACGTTGCACGGCGACCTTGTTGGCCCGCTTGCCGCGCACGAGGGCGACGTTCTGCCGCTCGCGGATGCGTCGGCGCAGGGCGACGTATGCCGCGCCGAACGTCGCGAGAATGACGGCCAGCGACACCCAGTAGGCGGTGCTGAAATGGAACGGCTTGCGGTCGAGCCGCAGCTGCGGGTTGCCGAGTTTGATGAACCGGATGTCCTGCCCTAACAGGCGCACCTCCTCTTTCGACATGCCGAGCCCCGGCACGACGGGCGCGCCGCTGCTGCCTCCGGCATCGGGCGTCACGTCGAGCGTCAGCGGTTTGGCCCGCAGGGTGGTGTATTGCATCCGTTCGGGGTCGAAGTAGGTGAACTCGACCGGCGCGACTTCGTAAGTGCCCTCGGCCCGCGCGATGAACGGGTACTCGAACTGACGGTATCCCGTGATACCGGCGGCCGTCGTGTTGATGGATTCGGTGGTCTTGACGTTGTACTGCTCGAACGAGGTCGGGAGGGTCAGTTTCGGCGCCTGCACGAAGGTGAGGTTGCCCGAACCGGCGATTTTCACCGTGTAGGTCGATGCTGAATTGGCGGCGATGCGTTCGGGCGGCAGGGTGGCGTCGAGCGTGAACCGTCCTACGGCGCCGTTGAAACTCTCCGGCGCACCGGCAGGCAGGTTCTTGACCGAGACGGTGACCCGTTGGCTCTGCACCTTGCGCGGGACGTTGTAGACCTCGTGTCCGCCGCCGAAGAAGGGGTCGATGTTGCGGCTTTGCACCACGACCTGCGCGACGGCGGTCAGCTCGGCGGGGTCGATAGTCAGCGTGCCCGACTGCTGCGGGTAGAGCAGAAATTCGCGGGCGACGAGCGTTTCGTAGACCTTGCCGTTGTAGGTTTCGCGGCGGCGCGGCGCGTTGTCTGTGTTGAGTTCCTGCGCCCAAAATCCGTTGAACGACGGAAATTTCACCCCGTCGTACCCCACGACGTTGACCCGTTCGTAGAGTTTGAAGGTCACGCGCAGCGGTTCGCCCTTGAAGACCGACGTGCGCGACACGATGGCGCGCAACAGAATGTCGTCGTTGGCGATTCGACGCTGGGCATCGGCCTCGCCGCTCTGTTCGTCGCGATTGTCGCGGTCGCCTTGCGGACGTCCCGCGCCTCGCTCCTGCACCACCTCGATAGGTAGCGGATTGGTGGCGTAGCGCTTGCCTTTCACCTCGATTCGCGCCGGGCCGATGACGATGTTGCCCGCCTGCTGCGCCAGCACGACGAACGTATAGGTATAGCTGGTCGATTGGGTCATCGAACCGTTGATAATGGAAATCGACGACCCTTTGGCGACGGTCGGCCCCGCCAGTACGTCGAATCCCTCGAACGAGGGAGCCTCGAATGTATCCTTGTCGGGTTCGGCGTTGAGCGTGAACTCCACGCGGAACGCTTCGCCGACGGCCACCGTCAGCGGCGACGAGACCTCGAACGCGACCTTTTCGGCCGCTCCGGCCCGGAAGACCGTCGCGACGGCCCATACGAGCAGCAGGATGCTATGGATGCGTGTTCTCATTTCATTCGGTGCGGCGCGGTCGTCCGTCCGAATCCGAACGGACGACCGGCCCTCGCGCTAATAACGATCAGTGTTTGAAGTCGGCGAAGAAGTCGTTGCCCTTGTCATCGACGATGATGAACGCAGGGAAATCTTCGACGTAGATTTTGCGCACGGCTTCCATGCCCAGTTCGGGGAAGTCGACCACCTCGACCGATTTGATCGAGTTCTGCGCCAGAATGGCCGCAGGACCGCCGATTGAGCCGAGATAGAACCCTCCGTGTGCCTTGCAGGCATCGGTCACGGCTTGCGAGCGGTTGCCTTTGGCTACCATGACTAACGAACCGCCGTGCTGCTGGAACAGGTCGACATAGGGATCCATGCGGCCGGCCGTCGTCGGGCCGAACGAACCCGAAGCCATACCTTCGGGCGTCTTGGCCGGTCCGGCATAGTAAATCGGATGTTTTCGGAAGTATTCGGGCATCGGTTTTCCCTCGTCGAGCATCTGTTTGATGCGGGCGTGGGCGATGTCGCGAGCGACAATCAGCGTGCCGCGTAACCGCAGCCGAGTTTTGATAGGATATTTTGTTAAAATGGCCCGTACTTCGTCCATGCCTTTGTCCAAGTCGATGTCCACCGCCGGCGACATGGCCGGAGCCTCTTTGGGCAGGAAACGGGCCGGATTCTTTTCAAGCTCTTCCAAGAAGATACCTTCGGGCGTAATTTTCGCGCGGATGTTGCGGTCGGCCGAGCAGCTCACGCCGATAGCGACGGGGCATGAAGCCGCGTGGCGCGGCGCACGGATGACGCGCACGTCGTGCACGAACGCCTTGCCGCCGAACTGGGCGCCGATACCGCTGTTCTGACAGATTTTCAGCACTTTTTCCTCCCATTCGAGGTCGAGGAAACAGCGTCCGCCCTCGTTGCCCGACGTGGGCAGTTCGTCGAGGTAACCGGCCGAAGCCTTCTTGACGGTCGCGAGACACATCTCGGCCGACGTGCCGCCGATGCAGATAGCCAAGTGATAGGGCGGGCAGGCCGACGTGCCGAGGTCTTTGATGTGCTCGGCGATGAACTCCGTTAGCGATTTTTCGTTCAACAGGGCTTTCGTCTGCTGGTAGAGGAACGTTTTGTTGGCCGAGCCGCCGCCTTTGGTGATGAAGAGAAATTCGTACTCCATGCCGGGTTTGCCGCCGTAGATGTCGATTTGGGCGGGGAGGTTGGTCGCCGAGTTTTTCTCGTCGGTCATCGTAAACGGCACCACCTGCGAGTAGCGCAGGTTGCGTTCCTTGTAGGTCTCGTAAACGCCTCGCGCGATGTGTTCGGCATCGTCCGCGCCCGTGTAGACGTCTTCGCCTTTGTGGGCGATGCAGATAGCCGTGCCGGTATCCTGACAGGTCGGCAGCTTGCCTTCGGCTGCCACGCACTGGTTCAGCAGCATGGTGTAGGCCACGAACTTATCGTTGTCGCTCGTCTCGGCATCGTCGAGGATGTTGCGCAGCTTCTGCAAATGACTGGCCCGCAGGTAGAACGACACGTCGTTGTACGCGGCCCGCGAGAGCAGTTCGAGCCCTTCGGGGGCGATTTTCAGCAGTTTGCGGCCGTCGCATTCGACGACTTTCACATGGTCTTTCGTCAGCAGACGATAGTTGGTCTTGTCCTCCCCGACGGGATAGGGTTCCTGATAGATGAATTCCGGCATATTTTTATTCAGATTTCGTTTTGCAGCTGTCTGTTTGTCCGCGTTGTGACGCGTTGGATTTCCGGCAAAAGTACAAAAAACAATCCGTAAAACGCAATTATTTTCGGCCGATTTGTTATTTTATTAACAATACGTCTGTTGCGCCTCTCGAAAAAAAATATCGGGGAAGCTCCGGCAAGCCTCCCCGATAATCGAAAACACTGATTTCGTTTATTTCGCCTCGGTCATAAACCATTCGAGCGCCTTTTGCCAGTCACCGAGCTGTTTTTCGGTAAAAAAACGATTGGCATTGCGTCGTGAGGGATTGTAAACCAGCCCTACCAGCATATCGTTTCGATGTCCGTATCTGAACTGCACGTTGCCGAACGCTCTGATTTGTACATCTTTGGGTTGGAGCATATTGAATACGTCGACACCCAATGCGACGATGTGTTTGGGGTGGATTACGTTGTCGACCAACTTTCGGGCCAGCTGAACGGCATTGCGCCGGAACTCTTTGCTTTGGGGCAACTTCTGCACATTGCCTGTGTTGAGAAAACAGCTGTTCGTGCCGACACAATTACGAAGTTGCTGTGTCAGCATCGGGGTGCCGAAAATCCGGCGTAGCGTTTTGAACCATTGGTGGTCGCTGTCGAAATAGGCATTGTAGTCCGTATCGGCAGAACCCGTCGCCGACTGAACTCCGTTCTTGCCGTCGCCGCCGGGGTTGATGCCCATGACCAGCAGTTCGGGTTCTTCCCGAGGAGTGGTCTGAAAAACGTAATAGTCGACATTTTCAGCCGCTCCACCTTGTCCTACCAGCGGGTCGTAAACTTCGTGCACCTTTGCACCGAAAGTTTCGAGTTTGAGTTTGAAGTCAGTAGTTTTCATTTGTTTGATTTTTTATTTGTA
>CAMWYI010000052.1 GCA_947178455.1 uncultured Alistipes sp.
CGTCGTCTTGAAGCGCAGGCTGACATCGGTGCCGGAGAATCTGCAATTCGTCCCGTGGACGTGCTTCACGCCGCCCGACATCTCGCTGCCGAAGACGAAACCGCCGTGTCCGTGAAAGACGATGCAGTTGTCGACGATGATATTTTCGCACGGGATGCCGCGCTCGCGGCCGGCCTTGTCCTTGCCGCTCTTGATGCAGATGCCGTCATCGCCTACGTCGAAGCTCGAACCCGTCACCACGACGTTTTTGCACGATTCGATGTCAATGCCGTCACCGTTCTGCGCATAATCGGGGCAGCGCACCGTGATGTCTTTCACAATCAGGTTGGTGCACATCGCGGGATGTACATTCCAGCAAGGCGAGTTCTGGAACGTCACGCCTTCGAGCAACACGTTTTCGCAGTGGTGAATGGCAATCATC
This sequence comes from uncultured Alistipes sp., assembly GCA_947178455.1. GTDB lineage: Bacteria > Bacteroidota > Bacteroidia > Bacteroidales > Rikenellaceae > Alistipes. Next base: position 422 of record CAMWYI010000052.1, read on the forward strand.
ACGGGACGCAGGAAGTCGCGCATCGTCTCGAAATCCTCGCGGGTCTTGGCCCACGTCGAGACGTTTTGGTCAGCACCGCCCGTCGCGCCACGCTTGAAGCTCTCGGACGGGTACCACGTGCGACCGTCGTCCGACACGATGCCGCCGCGTTTGAGCTGGTCGGCCCACTGGCGGGCAGTCACCTTGTCCTTTTTCAGGGCACGCCATGCCGCGCCATTGCCGTCGATGACGCCCTGACCGGTGATAGCGACGTTTTTGACGCCGACAGCCGAAATCGGCGACTGGCAGCGCCACGTATTGAGCCCCTCGAACGTGATTTGGGTCAGCGGGTAAAGTGTTTTATCGTCACTGAAAAAAATCAGTGCACTTTGTTCCAAATGCAGGTCGATGTTGTCTTTCAGCACGATAGGGCCCGTGTACCACACACCGGCCGGTACGATGACCCGTCCGCCGCCCTGTTTCGTCAGCGCGTCGATTGCGGCAGCGAAAGCATCGGTGCACAGCGTCGCGCCGTCGGGTACGGCACCGTAGTCCAAGATATTGGCCGTGCGGTTCGGAATCGCCGGACGCGACACGGTCGGCATGTCGAAAGGCAGATTTTCCGACGTTACGACATCGGAGCGTCCTCCGCAGTCACAGCAAGCGGAGAATGCAAGCGCAGCGCAAGCAGCGACAGCGGCCGACGCAGCGGAAAGCAGTTTCAGATTCATAAATTATACGGTCGATTTTAGATTGTTTTCGGTTTTCCGAATACAAATATAACGAAATCGCAAGAATCCGAATCGGATTTTTTATCACAAACAATGTATTTTTCGTCAAAATCGCTTTCGCACGCCGCAGAATGAAAAAAGTGAGGAGAGTTTTTCGCTCTCCTCACTGTCGGATTTATCGGTCGGGCCGATAAAAAATCCTGCAGTTTTCGGTCATTACTTCAACCAGCGCGGGTCACCGGCACCGGCAGCAATCACATCTGCATTCGTCGGTTTGTAATTCTTCAAGAACTCGTAGCTCGAGAAGCCCGGGTCTACAACCGTGAAACCGTCGATCGTTGCGGTCGTATCGTAGATGAAGTTGTCCGTCGAGGTATAAGTTGCCTTGATACCGAGACCTTTAGTCCAAACACCAGCAGCCGAAGGCGATGTATCAATCGTAATGATGTTCTTCGCAACGGTAATCGTACCCTGAGGTGCCTCGAAGAGGTCTTTGGCCTTAATAACAGAAATGTTGTAGAACGTATTGTTCTCGATCTTACCGACAAATTCGTCACCGCCATTCGGGAAGCGGACAATCTGAGCCCATTTAGTATTACCATAAACACTACCCATAGCGTCGATAGTATTGCCGGTAATGATCCACTCCTTACCGATTGCCTTACCATTAGCTCCCACAAAAGCACCGTCTGAACCACCAACACAGATGATATTATCCTTAATCGTCAGTTTATTAGCACCGAAATCGGTTCGGTTCATACGGAGGAATGCACACTTGAAACCACCCCAAACCACGCAGTTTTCGACTTCCATCGTTTCTACATGGGCTTTTTGGTTGGAGTTGTCGAGGAAATATTTTCCTAAATACGAAGTGTTATCCAACGTACCATCGGCATTAACCTTGAAATTGGTAAACTCGATATTAGCGATACGAATGAAATCGCAAGCTGCGGTCGGGCAAATTACAATCTGCGAAATGTTCACTTTCGGACGATTCGTAGCGGATTCGCCGGTAATCGTGATACTGCTCGTAAGTTTATAATCTTTCGAGGTATTGTATTCACCGGCTTTCAGTGTCAGAACACCGCCTTCGGCCATACAATCGACAGCGACTTCCAGTTCTTCGGCAGTCGAAATCGTCAACGCTTGAGCCAACGCCGGAGTTTTCACCTCTTTCCAATCCGTCCAAACCGAATTGGAAACGTGGTCATCGTTTTCGTTAGCATACGTCCGCATGCGTACTTTGTAAGCCTTTCCGGGCTCGACAGCCGTTTCATCAGGACCGTACGTCGAAACAGCCGCTTCGAGAGCCAATTCGCCCGTAGTTTCATTGGGACGAATTTTAATCGTATAATCCGCATCGTCGTCGGAAACTTCGGTGCCTGCGGGTGCGAACTGGATGTCGTATCCTGCGACCCCGTTCGCTATTTCGGACACAACCTCTTTCCACTCGAAGAACACTTTCACTTGCATCACATTCTTAACCGTGAGTTTCGGAGCAGCCAGCGGCGTGGGGTCGAATTCGAGCGTTTTGATAACGCAGTAGTCGGTGTACTCCGAATCGAGGTAAGCATCGTTGGCAGAAACCGCTTTGACACGGAACGAATAGTAAGCATCGTTATCCAACCCGACGAACGTCATCGACGTGTTGGAAGTCGCCGTTGCATAAACGATTTTGCCCGGCACGATAGCGCTCGAAAGTTCAGACATAAGGCCTTCGTCAACGGTCGTCGTACCGGAAACGGAAAGCGTCTGCAATTCATAAGCATAATCCTTGGCGTTGTCCACGGCATCCCACACGAACTTAACGGCATGCGCCATTTTGTCTTGGAATTTCAGATTGGCCGGTGCAGGCAGCTGACCGATCGTCGTAGCCTTGACCGCACCCGAATTTTTGGAAGCGGCGTAAACTACGTTGTCGCCGTCTTTCACTTCGCAAGCACGCACGGTGAAGAAATACTGCCGACCCGATTCCAAACCGGTAAACGTGTAGCTGGTTTCGGTCGTCGTAGTGGTGAAATCATCCACACCGATAGAGGTCAGCGTAACGGCGTAACCTGCCGAAGCGTTCTCGACCGTATCCCACATGAACGTGAGCTCCGTTTCGGACGTCTTCGACTTGTCGCACATCACGTTGGCCGGAACCGCCAACTGCGGAATAGCCGGATCGGCGGCAACGGTCTTGACCATCGTATAGACGGAGTAGGCCGAATTGCGGCTTTCGTTCAGTTTGTGGTTGGCGCGCACGCGGAAATAATACGCGGTGTTGTCATCGAGGTTCTCGAACGTCACTTCGGTAGCGTTCTCGATCATGCGTTCGCGGTAGATGTCGCCTGCTTCGGACAAACGAATCTGAGCCGAATAGGACGATGCGCCCTCGACGGCTTCCCACGAAAATTTGAGACTCGACGTCGTGATGTCGGCTTCGGCGACTTCATTCACGACGGGAACGGAGAGGCGCGACGCTTCGGTAGCCGGATCGACTACATCGTCGTCGTCCGAGCAAGCCGAGAAAGTGAAAGCCGTGCCGATTGTCAAAGCGACCGCTGCAACGGAAGTTGCAAGGCGCGAAATGAACGGATTTTTTTTCATAACTATGGTTGTTTTTTATTTTTTCGGTTAATCCTTTTCGCTCCGGCGGGCGGGAGAGCGTCAGGCTCCCCCGCCCCGAGCAACATTCGTTGTTTTATTTGAGCCAACGCGGGTCACCCACGCCCAATTTGACCACCTCGTCGTTGCCGACGGTGAAGTCGCATCCGGCGTAGTTCTTGAACTGCGGGTCGAGTTCGACGTACTTGTTACCCCACGAAGTGAGTTTCTCGGTCGGATCTTTGTCGCTGTCACCACCGTTACCCCAACCTTTAGTCACGACGTTGTTTTCGATATTCATCGTAACGGTGTAGTTGGCGAAGTTGTCGACGTTACACAAAACCTCCTCTTCAGTGCAGAAGATGTTGTTCTTGATCTCGATCGAACCGGCCGAATCCGCACCGCTCTCCTTGCTGTTGATGTGGAAGAACAGACGGCCCTTGTTGTGGTAATCGGCAAAGGTGTTATTATTGATTACCACACGCGTTGAATTGTTCGCATTGTAGGACAGGAAACGGTTTAGGCGCGCATGAGCGCAAAGACCAGTCGTCGTGTTGTTAGTGTAGGTCAATTCTGTCAACGTAATATTGGTAAGATTCATATAGCTGTTCTGACCGTACATGTGCAACAGACGGCAATCGTTGACGTAAACCTCCTCAACCATGAACTTGCCTTCAGGGACAGTACGATTGAACCGCATGAACGAGGAACCGTAATCGTGGATGTAGCAACCCTCGACCTCGATGCGTTTGATGTTCGCTTTTTCATCCGTGTTGTCGATGAAACACGAGGTTTCGTTGTTCCGATTCTTGCACTCGCATTCGAGGTTTTCAAAGCGGATCGGTTCCTTGACATATGTCGTCGGACTTACGGTGAACTGGTTGACAATCAGTTTCGGCATCTGCTTCGTAGCAGCCATAATCGTCACAGCGCGGGTAATCACGAAGTTCCCTTCGAAGATATATTCACCCGGATTGAGCGCGATAATCGCATCGCCTCTGTTGTAAGCCTCAATGATTTCGTCGACAGTCGAAACCGAACCGGTCAGACCGGCAGGTTTGGTCTGCATGGTCATGAACGATACCATGTTGGAATCCTCTTTCGGCTCTTCGAGGTCGTCGGCATACCGCAGCACGGCGTTATAAGTCGTGTTGGGTTTCAAAAGCCCATCGGAGACGTTGTAAACGTATTCACCGGCGACAATCGCTTCGTTCGGAAGCTCGATTTCGTGCACTTCGGTAGCATCGTTCGCATTGGTGAGAACCAACTGCCGGATGTCGGCATCGGCACGCCACTGGAACGTGATGTCGTCGAACGTGATTTTCGACAGATCCATCGTATAGAGCACCGGAATGACGAACTGTACGGTATTGAACGTCTCTTTCGAGTTACCGGCCGTAGCCGTGTAGGTACCCGAAGCGAAACCGCTCTGCGTGAACTGGCCTGCGGCATCGTCCACATAGACCGTCTGCACACCGCCGTCGGGAGCCGTAATCGTCACGAACTCGACGCCGTAACCCTCCATCCACGTGAAGTCGACGATGGCTTTCACCTGATCGACGACGACGCACGAAAGCACCTCCGTCTTACCCGGCACGCGAATCGAATAGAAGTCCGAGAAATAGGAGTTCTGTGCAGCGTCGTTGTGAATGGCCTTCACACGGAAATAGTAAATCGTGTTGTAGTCCAGCCCCGAAACCGTCCACTTCGGTTCGGACAGCTGCTCGTTGCTGGCTACCAGCTGGTATTCGTTGTGCGAAGTTCCGGTCGCATTCTTCACCGACTCGCGCGTGTAGAGCTCGACCCAGTAACCGACCGCACCCTTGATGCCCGTCCAACTGGCTGTCAACGTCGTACCGCGCGGCACGAGCGTCACCGTAACCGGACGGAACAACCGGTCGGCAACTCCCGAATCGGTTTCGTCATCCGAGCACGATACGGCCAGTACGGCGCAGAACGCCGCCAACAGCATCGCAAATTTTTTCATGTATTTCATAATTCGATTTTACTTTTTGTTCATTTTCATGTACGTTTTCCCGCCTCGGCGCAACTCGCGCAAGCACGGCCCTGCGCTCGGCTTATCGAAAACGCTCGACGCATTCATCAGTTGGGGAAACCGTAGTCCTGTTGCAACACTCCGTTGTAGTCGCGAATCATGTTCGCCGGAATCGGATAGAACGGGCAGTTCACAGCACCGTACTTCGGATCGGCCAAACCTCTGGCGATGTCTTCCAAGTACTCTTTGAAACTGCTCTTCGGTTTGGTGATGCCGCTGTTGAGCTTGACTTCGCCCGTATCCTCGTCTTGGCTGTAAAACCAGCTCGTGGTACCGCCCGAAGCCAACGACGAATAGTATTCGGCCGACGGAGCCTTGCTGAGTTCATAATCGAGGTTCAGGTCGACGATCATCTCGTTATTCGCGTCGTATTTGTAATAAACGACTTTCGGAATCGCACGGGTAACCGTTTCGCCATTGACCTTGCGGGTCGGGAACTCGAATTTGTAACTCGGTTCTCCATTTTCAGGGATGATTTCCGCACAAGCGGTTTTCATGTCGGCGATAGCCTCGGCCAATTCACCCCAGCGAATCAGGTCCCATTTGCGGATGCCCTCGCCGACGAACTCCCAGCGGCGCTCGTCTTTGATAGCCTTCATGAACTTGTCGCCACGACGATCAGCCGCCTTACCTGCGAGATAAGCCTCGAAATCGGCATCCGACATCGTAGGAATAGCACGTTGGCGCACAGCCTTCAACGCAGCTTTAGCATCGGCGGTCGCCGAACCGTTGTAATTGTAGGCCGCTTCGGCGTACATCAGCAGAATGTCCGAATAACGCATCATCGGGAAAGCGACGCCCGTACCGGTCTTGGTATTGGCGGCGTAGGAAGCGGCAGCGAAATCGCTCGGCATCCACATCGTGTTCCACTTACCCACACGGAACTCCTGCGGGTTGCTGATGAGGTATTCGCTGATACCCGTAGTCGACTCTACGGCATTGGCGTAATCCGACGTGCTCGACATGTCGCGGAAGTCGGAGAAGCATACCGAAACGGGACGGCGCGTATCTTCGGGATGATACGAATAGTAGAATTCGATCGGCACGAAAATCTGTCCCTGCGTACCGTAACCGTACTTGGTCGTAGTGGTACGGATACGCGGGCCGATAGTATAACCGAACTCGGACGAACGCGACAGAATGAATCCGATTTGGTAGAGCACCTCGTTGTCGACATACTGCCGCTGGTTGATAGTCCGCCAGAAAGTTTCATAGCCCGAATAGTCGGCCGAAGCCTGCGTGAGGCTGTAACCGCCTTCGTCCATCACGGTTTTGGTCTGATCCATTGCGATTTTGTAGTACTCCCGTGCATCGTCGGCAGGTTCGACCCATTCGCCTTCCGGCGTAAAGTTCCAACCAGCACGCATCAACGCCAGCTGGGCGCAAAGGCCGTGTGCGTATCCGCGCGTGATGCGTTCGGGCGTCTCCTGCTTCCAAGGAAGCTCGGATTCGTACTTCTGCAACTGGGCAATCAGCGTCTCCATAATCTCGAAACGGTCGGTTTTGGGCAGATAGACGTTCGAGAGGTCGGTTTTGGTAGCCTCCATCTTGAACGGCACGTTGCCCAACATCCGAACCAAATCGCGGTAGCACTGCGCGCGCAAAGCGATAGCCTCGCCGTGCATCTGCACGAAGTCCGTTTCGCCCGACTTGTAGGCGGCGGAACCCTCGATGCCCTCGATCAACAGATTGGCGCGCTCGATAGCGACGTACAATGCCTCGACGGCTTTGGTTACCATCGCACCCGAACCGTCGGTAGCCTCCATGTAGTTGGTCGTACCGCGACCGTCATCGCTGGCGGGTTTGGTGACGGTGAACGAACGAATCTCCGTATCGCTCTGGCAGTTGAGAATGATGCCGAGGTACTGCGAATAAGTAGCGTCTTCGTTGAATTTGGAATAGACGCCCATCAGTCCCTTGTAGGTAAAATCGTAGTTCTCGTAGACGAGTTCGGGCGTGAACGCCGAGGGAGACTCCGGCTGCAGAAAATCCGAGCAGGAAGTAACCCCGAATCCGGTCGCCGCGAACATCAGCACATACGCATATAACTTTTTCATTTTCATACGGCTAATAGATTAAAATGTGATGTTGGCACCTACCACCCACTGACGGGCACGCGGGAATGCCGAATAATCGACGTTGGGAGTCAGCGGAGTGGAACGGCGCGTATCCACTTCGGGATCGTAGCCGGTGTAACCCGTCCAACAGAAGAGGTTGGTACCCGTGCAGTAAACGCGCAGACGGGACATGCCGATTTTCTTCGTCCACTTCTGCGGGAGCGTATAACCCACCGTCAGGTTCGACAGACGGAGGAACGAAGCGTCTTCCAACGCCCAATCGGTCAATACGCCGCGCGTGATGTTGGTCGGCGTCCAAATCGTAGCGTTCTCGTTGGCGGCACGCAGGGCGTCGATGTCGTTCATCAGCGTCGTACCGGTTTCCGGGTCGATATACGTAAATCGGTTGCGCATGATGCCCAGCAGGTTACCGTATTTACGAGTATTGAACGTCGACGTAAATTCGATTTTGTTGGCATTGTAGACCTTGTTGCCGACGCTGTAGTTGAAATAAGCGGCGACGTCGAAGCCATAGAACTGGGCCGACAGGTTGAAACCGCCCGTAATGGTCGGCTGCACGCAGCCCAAGACCTCGCGGTCGGACGAGTCGATTTTGCCATCGTTGTTCAAGTCCTTGATTTTCAAGGCACCCGGCATGGGCGAACCGCCGTAAGGCAGCGATTCGATGCCGTCTTTCGGTGTCCATGTAGCCGTTTTGGAATCGGGGTCGTAGGTATAGTTGAAATCATCGACCGTATAGAATCCGTCGCAACGGAAACCGTACACCTGACCAATCGGTTTGCCGACTTGAACCAAATAGTCGCCCAAGCCGCTGATGGTGCTTTCCCAACCCGAACCTACGAGCATCGACTGAGCGTAACCCAGCTCCTCGACCTTATTCTTATTATAGGAGAGGTTGGCATTGAAATTCAAGCGGAAATTCTGCTTGTCGACCAGCACGGCATCCAACATCACCTCGACACCCTTGTTCGCGGTCTTACCGATGTTCTGATACTGCGAACTGAAACCCGACGAAGAGGGAATCGAAGCGGCAATCAACAGGTCTTTGGTCGTATTCCAATAGAGCTCGACCGAACCGGTCAACCGGTTGTTGAAGAAGCCGAAGTCGACACCCAAGTTACGGGTAATGGTGGTTTCCCACGTCAGTTCGGGATTGGGCAGCGAGCCTTTGGTGGTCATGATGCTCTGCTCGACACCGTTGATACCGTACATCTTCGAGGGCGACGAAACTTCGTACACATAGCGGTACAAGTCGTTGCCGATACGGTTGTTACCCGACGCACCGTAGGAGAAACGCAGTTTCAAGTTCGAGAGCCAGTCTTCGGCCCCTTTCATGAATTGTTCTTCGGAGATTCGCCAACCCACAGCAGCCGACGGGAAGTAACCCCACTGGTGACCCGGAGCGAATTTCGACGAACCGTCGGCACGAATCGAAGCCGTCAGCATGTAGCGGCTGTCGAACGAGTAGTTCACACGGCCGAAGACCGACGCCAAGTTATTGGGCATGCCGTCGCTCGAGCTGATCGGGCGAGCCGTACCGAGGTCCATGTTGGCCAGCGCGATTTTGCGCGTCACGGTTTTGGGGAAGTAGCGAGCCTCGACTTTCAGCGAGTTGGAAACGCTCGAATTGACCTCCTGACCCACCATGACCGTCAAGTCGTGCCGTTGGTTAAACATTTTCTGATACGTCAGCGTATTGGCGATGCGCCACGTATAGGAATCTTTCTTCTGCCTCATGGCCACCGGCGCCAGATTGTTCTTGCGAGCCGTAGAGGTCGAAAGACCGTAGAACGCATCGTCTTTCTCGTCGTAGAGGTCTGCACCCCACTCCGAACGGAAGGTCAGGCCCTCGATGATTTTCCAGTTCAATGCACCGTTGTAGGTCTGACGCTGACGGGTGCTTTTCTTATACTCGTCGTTGGTGATGTCCACCGGATTCAAGAACTCGGCGGAGTTGGTAGCCAACAACTCTTCGATGTATTCGTCCCCTTCGGGCAGCATCTCGGCCAAACCGTTGGTAGGCATGTAACGGATAGCGTGTTTCAGACGGGGAACCGACGAACCGCCTTCGGTCGACGAACCGGCACCCAACACCGTAGTGTAGGAGTAACGCGCTGTGAAATCGAACGTCAGGCCTTTGCAGATTTCGGCGTTCACTTTGGCGTTGATGTTGTTACGCATGAACGACGACCCAATCATGATGCTCTCGTCATCCATGTGGGTCAGACCGACGTTGTACTTGATTTTATCGGTACCGCCCGTAATCGACGCATTGTAGTTCTGCGTAAAGGCGGTGCGGCCGAAAATCTCCTGCTGCCAGTTGGTGGTCGACAGGTTCTTGTACAGCTCCAAGTCGCCGTATGCACCGTAATACTTCAAGAAAGCCGAATCGTTGTCCCACGACGTCGCCGTGCGGTTGGCCAGCTCATACTGCGAAGTGACGTATTCATACGAATCGAGCACGTCCAGTTCATTGGCCAGATATTTCCAACCGAAATAGGCATTCAGCGAAACGGAGGTTTTTCCCTCCTTACCCGACTTGGTCGTAACGATTACGACACCGTTCGCACCGCGCGCACCGTAAATAGCCGTCGCCGAAGCATCCTTCAAGACGTCGATCGACTGGATGTCGCCCGGGGCGATGTCGTTGATCGAGCTGACGGGGAATCCGTCGACGATGAAGAGCGGCGAGTTGTCCTGCGTAATGGAGCCGCCGCCACGCACACGGATTTTGATTTCGGCATCGGGGCCGCCTTCGGAGGTGGTCACTTGCACACCGGCCATTCGGCCCGTAATCGCTTCCGCAGCCGACGAAACGGGCATCGCTTCGAGGACTTTGGAATTGACCGACGAAACCGAACCGGTCAAATCCGAACGTTTCTGCACGCCGTAACCCACGACCACCACATCGTCCATGAGGGTCGAGGA
>CAMWYI010000053.1 GCA_947178455.1 uncultured Alistipes sp.
TCCGAAAAAGAGAAAGAGCCGACCCTTGCACAGGGTCGGCTCTTTTGTATTCGGATTCAGAGTGTCAGCGGTTCGCCGCGATAGTAATCCAGAATTTTGCGACGGAACACCAGTTCGAATTTGGCTTGCGCCAGCTCGGCTGCCGCCCGTTCCATGCGGGTTTTGGCGTCGTTGAAATCGAAAATCGTCGAGCGGCCCGCCGCAGCCTTTTGTTCCTCATAGCCGAAAGCGGTTTCGGCCGAAGCGAGTGCGGTTTCGGCTGCGCGGTACTTCGCACCGGCGGCATCGGCATTGTACCATGCCTGCTCGATTTGCTTGCGCAGCGATTGTTCGGCTTCGAGCAGGGCCAGTTGCTGCCGTTGCGCCGAAAGCTGCGCCGTGCGGATGTTGCCCCGCACCGTGCGGCGGTTGAAAATCGGAATCGACAGCGACACGCCCACGAATTCGCTGCTGTTTTGGCGGAACTGGGGCCAAAAACCGACATTCATCGAGCTGTAAATGCCCGTGCCATAGCCGCCGCGCAGCGAAAGCGAGGGGTAGAGCTGCGAGCGGGCGATGCCGATAGCGTTTTCGCTGCTTTGCAGCCGGAGACGTTCGGCGCGGACGTGGGGCCGTTGTTCGGCGGCTTGGTCGTAGATGCGGTCGGCCGCTTCGGGCTGCCGGTCGAGGGCATCGTGTAGCAGCGGGTCGAGTTCGGGCCGCACGATGTCGAATCCGGCGGCATTGTCGCGGTTGAGGGCTTGGCTCAAATCGAGCAGGGCCAGTCGCAGGTCGTTGCGGGCTTGGGTCAGCGTCAGCGCATCGTTGGCCGCGAGGGCTTCGCTCTCGTAGCGGGCCGATTCGGGCTGTTTGCCTGCTGCGACCGATTCGCGGCTGCGCTCGGCCTGCTGGGTGCTCAACGCCAGCTGACGTTCGGCGATGCCGACCAGCTCCTTGTTGTAGAGCACCTGCAAATAGAGCGTCATCACTTGCACGGCCACGTCTTCGCGGGCCCGTTCCAAGTCCTGCACGGCAGCGGCCAAGTCGAGTTTGCCGCCCTTGACGGTGCGGTTGATGCGGAATCCCTGAAACAGGGGCATCGACGCCGATACGTCGAAACTGCCCGTTTGCAGGGTCTGCGTCTTGTAGGTGTTGTCGTCGCCCGTCGCGCGGCCGAACGACGCGTTGTAGCCCACCGAGGCGTTGAGGTCGGGCAAGCGGCTGTAACGGGCCGTCGTGAGTTCGTTGTCGTTTTGGTCGACCTGCACGGCGCGGGTGAGGACGGTCGTGTTGTGCTGCTGGGCGTAGTCGATGCACTGTTCCAGCGTCCACGCTTCCGACGGGGTTTGGCTCCATGCGGGGCAGCATGCCCACACGCTGAGCAACAGGGCCGATAGGCGGTTTTTCATCGTTGTCGCAAGTTTATCCGGTTATTTTTTCTCCTTTTTGGTGCCGCGCACCTTGTCGGCCTCCGTCACGCCCGAAACGATTTCGACCGCGATGCCGTCCGAAAGTCCGATTTCCACTTCGCGTTTCTCGAACGTTTGGTCGGCGGCCTCTTCGGCGCTCGTCAGCACATGGACATAGCTCTTGCCTCCGTCGAACTCGATGGTGCTTTCGGGCAGCGTGAGCACGCCCTCGCGGTTCTCGATGACGATGTTGGCGTTGGCGCTGTATCCGGCCCGCACGAAGATGTCGGCCGGAATCCGTGCGGCGGCCTTCACCTCGAACAGCACCACGCCGTTGTCTTCGGTCGCTTTGGGCGACACGTATTCGAGTTCGGCGTCGAGTTCGACGTTTTGCAGCGCACCGATAGTCAGCTTCACGCCCATGCCCTCGTGCAGCTTGCCGACGTCGGTTTCGTCGACGTTGCCCTGAAACTGCATGTTCGACATGTCGGCGACCGTCGCGATGGTCGTGCCGTCGTTGAACGTGTTGGACTGGATGACCGAATTACCCACCTTGATAGGCACGGCGAGAATCATGCCGTCGATCGTCGAACGGATTTGCGTGTTGCTCAACTCCTTGTAGCGGCTCGTGATGCCTTTCTGCACGATTTCGAGATTTTCGCGGGCATTGCGCAGCTCCTCTTCGGCCTTGCGCAACTCCGTGCGGCTCTGCTCGGCCTCCTCGTCCGAAACGACCCCTTTGCTGTGGAGCGTCTCGGTGCGTTCGGCTTCGCGCCGCGTCTGGGCGAGCGTGAGTTCGGCCACCGAGACGCGCGATTCGGCGCTCGACAGCTGGCCCATTTCGGGAATGACCTTCACCGTAGCGATGATTTCGCCTTTGCGGACGGTCTGTCCGGCCTCCTTGTGCAGTTCGGCGATGATGCCCGAAATCTGCGGTTTGATTTCCACTTCGTCGCGCGGCTGTACCTTGCCCGTCGCGACGACGAACTGCCGCAGCGTGTCGAGCTTGGGCGTTTCGATCGTGTAGACGACCTTCACGGGACGGGTTTTCTTCCACAGAAACCAGAAAGTCGATAACAGCAGGGCGGCGAAAACCACGCCGAGCAGGATTAGCAGAATACGTTTCATATCAATTCACCATTAAAAATTTTCATAAATTATTCTTCGCGTATGGCGTCGACCGCCTTGATGCCCAATGCCCGCAGGGCCGGAATGACGCCTGCCAGCAGACTGCCCGCCACCAAGATGACGAGCGACAGCATCGCCGTGCCGAACGACACCTGCCACGATACCTCGATGCCCTCTTGGGCTACGGTAACTGCTTGGTAGTAAATCGAATCGACGACCGATAGCACCCCGACTCCCGCCGTAAGCGCTATGACTCCGGCGATGAAGGTCAGCACGAAACTCTCGGACAGAATCTGCCCGATGATAGCACTGGGCGGAGCACCCAGCGCGCGGCGGATGCCGATTTCCTGCGTGCGCTCCTTGACGAGCACCAGCATGATGTTGCTCACGCCGACGATGCCCGCGAGCAGCGTTCCCAGTCCGACAATCCACGTCAGCAGGGCGATGCCCCGAAAGAGTCCGTTGACTTTCTCGAACATTTCGGCCGTCGCTATCGTCCAAATGGCCTTTTCGTCGTTCGGGGCGATGACGTGGCGGGCGAAAATCGCTTCGCGGCAGGCTTGTTCGACCGCCTTGCTGGGCGTGTCGTCGCGGCCCGCGACGGCCAGCATGTGGATGATGTTGCCGCCGCCGCGTCCGTAGAGCTGCTGGGCCAGCGACACGGGCACGATAATCGTGCGTTCGAGGTCGCTGAACGACATGACGCTGCTCTGCCGGCGGATGACGCCCACCACCGTGAAGTAGGCGCTGTTCACTTTAATGACCTTGCCGACGGGATTCGGCTCGCCCGGAAACAAGTCTTTCTGTACCTGCGTGCCGATGACGCACACCTTGCGGTTGCGGGCCATGTCTATTTCGTTGATGAAGCGCCCGTAGGGGATTTTTTGCGGCTGAATGCGCTGATAGTCGGGCGAATAGCCCATAATGGAGTAGTCGCCCTTGCGCTGTTCGTAGGTGCAGTGCTGTTCGCCGACCCAATACACGGCCGAAGCATAGAGCACTTCGGGAAGCTGCCGCACGGTTTCCACGTCGCCGTTGTCCATGCGCCACCAGCGGTTCTTGGGCATGCCCTTGTAGGGAATGCCGGTCTGCTGGGGCTGCATCAGAATGGTGTTGGTGGCCATGTCGCCCAACTGCCCGCGAAACATCCGGCCGAGTCCCGTGCCTGCGCCGAGCATCACCGTGAGCATGAAGATTCCCCAAAATACGCCCAGCGCGGTCATGATGCTGCGCTTGCGGTTGCGCGCAATGGTCTGCCAAATCTCGTTCCAGCGGTCTATGTCGAAAAAGCGCTTCATCTTATTTATTATATCGCAGTGCGTCGATGGTTTTGAGCCGGGCCGCGCGGTAGGCCGGAATGTAGCCCGCTATCAGTCCCGCGACGACCAGCACGATGGTCGCGCTCACTACGACCCGCAGGTCGAGCGTCGGGTTGAGGAAAATCGACGGCCCGTCGCTTTCGCCGCCTTGCGTCAGGGCGAGGTTGACGACCTCCATGACGGCGATGCCTAATACCATGCCCATGTAGCCGAACGAGGCCGTGATGCAGACCGATTCGGTCAGAATCAGCCGGATAATCGACGCCGGTTTGGCGCCCAGTGCCTTGCGGATGCCGAATTCGGGCGTGCGCTCCGTGACCGTCACGAGCATGATGTTGCTCACGCCGACGACCCCTGCGAGCAGCGTTCCCAGTCCGATAATCCACACGAAAAGGTTGATGCCCCAGAAAATCATCTGAAACGACTTGTAACGCTCCATCGTGTTGTCCACCCAAATGGCGCTTTCGTCTTCGGGGTCGAATTGGTGCTCGACGGCCAGTCGGCGGCGCAGCCTCTTTTCAAAGGCTTCGAGGTCTTCGGTCGTTTTCATGTCCTTGACCGTCAGCATGATGTTGCTTACTTCGGGATTGTTCTGTTCGTAGAGCAACTGGGCTGTCGTGAGCGGAATGCAGCACGAGGAGTTATTGCGTTCGGCGTCACCCTCTTTGACGCCGATGACCGTGAATTGCGAGCTGCCGATTTTGACCTGCTTGCCCAGCGGCGATTCGCCCTTGAAAAAGAGCCGGTTCATCATCTCGTCGATGACGACCACCTTGCGGTAGTAGCGCAGGTCGTTGTCGTCGATGAATCGACCGGCCGAAAGTTTGATGCCTTCCATCCGTGCGGTGGCCGGCATCATACCGCTAATCCATACGGTGGTAAATTCGTTGCCGTAGGTCGCCCGCTTGCTGCTGTACCAATCTTGCGCCACCACTTCGTCGATTTCGGGAAATTCCCGTTCGAGAATTTTTATGTCGTTGACACGCAGCTGGATGCGGCGATTCTTTTGGTATCCGGCATAGGGTTTCGACGTGCGGCCGCCGTACAGGTCGAGCGAGTTGGTGGCGTAGTCGCCGAAGTTGTCATTGACCCCGTTTTTGAGCCCGTTGCCCGAACCCAGCAGAATGACCAGCATGAAGATGCCCCACGCGACCGAAAAGCCCGTGAGTGCCGTGCGCAGTTTGTTGCGGCGGACGGAAGTCCAGATTTCCAAAAAGAGTTCTCTCATCGCTTCGCTCCCAGTCCCGTCTCTTCGATGCTGCCGATTACGCCGTCTTTCAGCCGGATGATTTTGTCCGTCTGGTCGGCGATGGATTGTTCGTGGGTCACGCAGATAATCGTCATGCCCATTTCGGTGTTCACGCGCCGCAGCAGGTTCATCACCTCCTGCGACGTCGCGCTGTCGAGTGCGCCCGTCGGTTCGTCGGCCAAGATGATTTGCGGCCGGTTGATGAGCGCCCGCGCAATGGCGACGCGCTGCTTCTGGCCGCCCGACATCTCGTTGGGCATGTGGTCGGCCCACTCCCGAAGCCCCAGCATATCGAGGTATTCGAGCGCCAGCGCGTTGCGTTTGCGGCGCGGCATGCCCTGATAATAGAGCGGCAGCGCGACGTTCTCCATCGCGTTCTTGTAGCTTATCAGGTTGAACGACTGGAAGATATAGCCGATCATGTTGTTGCGGGCCGCGGCGGCCTGCGTTTCGTTGAGATTCTTGATGAGCCGACCGGCCAAATAGTAGTTGCCGCTGTCGTAGTCGTCCAGTATGCCGAGTATGTTCAGCAGGGTGGATTTGCCCGAACCCGAAGCGCCCATAATCGAAACCAGTTCGCCTTGGGCGACTTGGAGGTCGATTCCTTTCAGTACATGGAGCGGGGAGCCTCCGTGATAGGTCTTGTTGATGTTTTCCAGTCTTATCATACACACCGACAGCTGGTTAGCTCGTTTCGCCGTGCATCGGGCCGACGGTTCGGCTGCTGCTGTCGGGGCAAAGATAGGAAAAGTTTTTTATTCTACAATTTATTTTTATTGTTTTTCGGTAAAAAAATACCCCCCCCCGATAACGTAGCGGTTTCGGATTCCGCTCACAGCCCCTTTTTCGCGAGACGCCATGCTGCGGCGTTGTAGCCGTTCAGCAGGGGCGTGCGCCAGCTTGCCGGCAGCGCGTTGAGTATCTGCACTTTGCGCAGTGTGCGGCGGTAGGTGCGCGTATAGCCGAACGTGCGGATAGCACGCGCGGCGTCTTCGGTGCCGCCTTTCGCCGAGAGTACCAGCGCCTTGCCGAGTGCCGCACGGGCGATGAATTCGCGTTCTTCGTCGGGGGCCGTCGGGTCGTAGAGCTGCTCGAACGAATAGGCCGTCCGTTCGGGCGTGTAGACCGCCGCCGAACGGTTCGAGGCCACGCGCGAGTAACGGCACAGCCGCGCGGGCGAGAAGCAGATGCGGTAGCGGCGGGCGATTTTAATCCACATGTAGAGGTCGCCGCCCATTTTCATGCCGTCGGGAAAACCGCCTACGTCGTCGAATACGCGGCGCGGGATGCAGCTGGCCGACGGAATCGCGATGTAGCGGTGGGCCGAATCGTGGAAGAAATTGGCCACGACACCCCGTTCCGCCGGACAGTCGGCCGGAAATTCGCCCTCATGGCTCACGATGTCGAATGCCGTGCAGTAGAGGCCGCAGTCGGGAAACTCCGCGATGAGCGCGGCGATTTCTTGTAAAAATCCGGGACGCCATTCGTCGTCGGCATCCAGCAGGGCGATGTATTCGCCCGTCGTTTCGGTTATGGCGCGGTTGCGGGCGGCGCACTCTCCGGCGTTGGGTTGCGCGACGAGCCGCACCAGCGGGTTCGCGGCTGCGATTTCGCGCACGATGTCGGCACTGCGGTCGGTCGAGCCGTCGTCCACGACGACGATTTCGGTCGGTCGGAACGTTTGCGCCAGCACCGAGCGCAGCGTATCGCCGATTTCGCGTTCTTTGTTGTAAAGCGGGATGATGACGGAAATGTTCATGGCATCAGAGTTCAAAAGTCGATTTTTGGGGGAGCAGCCGTTCGAATGCCTCGCACAGCCGACGGCTGACCGCCTCGAAATCGGCGATGCGTTCGTTGTCGTGTAGGCAGAACATGCGGTAGCGTTGCGATTCGATGGCGCGGCAGAGGTCGTCGCAGTCGTCCGTGAGGGTCATCTGACGGCAGTCGCCGAATCCGATGGGCCGGAATTCGCCCCGACACAGCGCATCGTAGCGCACGAGCCATTGCGACACGTCGCCCAGCGTGCGGAACGGGTGGCGGCAGGTGGCGTCCAATTCCGCTCCCCATTGCGCCCACGCCCGCTCGAAGCTGCCGCGCAAAAAGGCTTGCGGCATGTGGTGGTCGCGGATGCCCGCGAAATTCGACCATACGGCCAATAGCGCGGTTTTCAGCAGGTTGCCTACTCCGTAGCGCGGCGAAAACCACTTGGCCGCGTGGCGTGCGAGCACGCGGTGCGGACGGTAGCGTTCGTTGATGAGCGTCAGGTTGTTGAGGATAATGTGAGCGATTGGTTCCAGCGCAGGCAGGCTCAGACAGGCCATGTCGCGCGGCAGGCCGTCGCGGAAGAAGTCGGTCGGTTGCGCGGGGCGTCCCAAAAAGGTGTCGTCGTTGAACAGCACGAATTGTTCGGCCAGCCCATCGATGCGTAGGAGGTTGAGTTCCAGCGCGTTGGAATTGAACGTCGGCCGATAGGCTTCGGGCAGATAGTCGCTGTGGCGCACGATGTGCAGACGCGGAGCGGCGGTGTCAAGCCACTGGGGGAGGTGGCCCCACGTCACGAAGTGGATGCGCCGCACCCACGGCGCGAACCGTTCGACGCTGCGGAACCAGTAGCGCAGTGTCCGCCAGTCGCGATAGCGGGCTACGGAGGCGTCCTCCGCGTCGGAATCGGCGTGCCGTGCGGCCGCGAACTCCTTGCGCCACGCAGAATCGCTGCCGTCGACCCACAAAATGACGAAATCCGTATCGTTCATTGTACCAATAGATTGCATCCTCTGATGTCGGAGCCTGCGATGCGTCCCTCGACCTCGAACGAGCCGTCGGCAAATACCCGTCCGGCATCTTCGGTCTGGATGAACGCGCACGACCACCAGTTGGCCAAGTCGATGATGTTCAGCCCGCCGCGTGTGCCGGCCGGCAGCAGCGCGAACGGGTCGTTGATGTCGCGGGCCACGACGCGCATCCACGCCGGACAGCGGAACCGGTTGCCGCCTGCGGAGTAGGCTTGCGAGGTCAACTCGGCCATGCCGTATTCGGAGTGTATTTCACGGACGCCGAAAGCATTGCAGAGTATTTTATGAAATTCCGATTTCGCGATTTCTTCGCGGTGGCCTTTCATGCCGCCCGTCTCCATGACTACCGTATCGCGCAGGCGCGGGGCGTAGCGTTCGGCCAGTTCCCACAGCGCATAGCTCACGCCCAGCAGGATTTTGGGTTTCGGGTCCTTTCCCATGACGTCGATTAGCTCCTCATAGTTATTCAGGAAGAATCCGCCGGAGCCGCAGTCGGCGATGAGCCGGTCGGCCATGTAGACCAGCGACGAGCCTTTGCGTTGCAGGTAGTTGGGCAGCAGGGCATAGAGGCTCCAGCGGCTCGGGTCGCCGTAGAACGTGCGGAATGCCCCGCGAAAGGCCTGTTCGTAGAGGGCCAGCGAGCGCATCGGGTGGCGCGACGAGGTCATGCCGGTGGTGGCCGACGAGGTGAAGACCGCTTCGGGCTCCGTGTCGCCGCAGTAGACGTCGCGGGTTTTGAAGAGCTGAATGGGGAGAAACGGAATGTTATCGAATCGGGTGATGTGCTCCGGTGCGATGTCGAGGAGCGCGAGATATTCGCGATAGGGCGGGCATTCGGCGGCTTGACGGCGGAATACCTCCAATGCGGCGGCCTCGAATGCTTCGTCCGTGTCGATGCGGAATATGTCGTCGGGGGTTAACATAAAGCAAAGATACTATATTAATTCATAATTCAGAATTATCGGCGACGCTGTGCGTCGCACCAATACGCCCCGCTCGGCAAAAAAGGCGTGAAGAAAGCAAGGCGTAAAAGCGTGAAAAAACGGGGACGGTTTGCTTGCAAACCCGCGCCAGTCGCCCGTTTTAGCTTTTACGACGCAGATTTTAGCCTTTTTTGTCTGCGGGGGAGGTTTTTGGCACTTTTTGACGGAACAAAAAGTGCGGTTTATATTTTTTACTATCTTTGTCGTGTCGGGCGACCGGCAGACATATTTTTTAGTGAAAGTGTTTTCGCACTGTCCTTACAAGAAAATCTGACAAATTTTTCATGAACAAAGGACGACGGATACACTCTTTGCTTGTTCGGATTGCAAAAATGTTTCGTGCATTTCTCCGCATCCGTTCAAGTGTGGAGAAATGTATCGTCTATTTTGTTCAGGGTCTTGTCAGAACCTTCTTGTAGATAGACGAATAGTAGCTCCACACTTTCTGTTTTTATAAAAATCCTTAACGATACCTATTCTCGGAGCCGGAATTATCGCATTTCGTGAATCGCATGAAAAAATTGTTTTGGGCCGTGCTGCTCGTTTTGAGTGTCGGTTGCACGGCCGACAAAACCCGATTGCTTCCGGGCTCTTGGGAATTGTACCGCGAGTACGGCAGGCGGGGCGGTGAGTTTTCCGAATGGAATTACAACGACGGATTTTGCCGATTCGATTTCGAGCGCAACGGATTCGGCGTGGAATGGATTGAAAATTTCGATATTCCGTTCCACTGGACGTTTGTGGATAAGCGGCTGATAACGGTTACCGAGCGGTACCGAGAAGTTTCCGTTTATCGTATCGTCCGATTGACTCCCGAGGAACTTCGGTTGAAAGAGATTCGCGACGACGGTTGGAACATGATGTGTTATCGCCGGAAGCAGGTCGCAGATAATGTTGAATTCGGTCAGCGCGCTTCCAGCCGTCCGAACCCCGATGTCCGTCCTTCGCGCTAATAAAACCCCGCTCTTAGCGGGGCGGTGACGGCGCAGGAACCTTGCGAAGCTCAAAAACCGTCCTTCGCGCTTAGAACCCCGCTCTTAGCGGGGCGGCGGAACTCGGCACAGACGATGCCCGTCGCCATGGCCACGTTGAGCGATTCGGTCGTGCGGCGGTCGGCCGGATAGGGTGGAATCAGAAGTTTGCGCGTGACCGTTGCGGCCACTTCGGGCGTTACGCCGCGCCCCTCGTTACCCATTACGACGATGCCCGTCGGCGTCAGTTCGGTGCGGTAGAGGTTTTCGCCGTCGAGAAACGTGCCGTAAATCGGCAGGCCGTGCGCCGCCGCTTCGCGCAGGAACGGAGCCAGCGGCGTGTAGTGCACCCGCACCCGCAGAATGGCTCCCATAGTCGCCTGCACCACTTTGGGATTGAAGCAGTCGGCGGTCGCGGGCGAGCAGACCACGTCGCTGATGCCGTACCAGTCGGCCAGCCGAATGATAGTGCCCAGATTGCCCGGATTCTGCACGTCGTCGAGCGCAAGGGTCAGCCGGTCAGCCAGTTGGGCCGCGTCGAGCGTGTAATGCGGAATCTCGACCAGCGCCAACTCGGACGAAGCGGTTTTCAGCAGCGACAGCCGTTCCATGTCGTGCGGCGAGACCCGTTCGACCTCCGGCCCGTCGAATGCGCCGGTCGCGGTGAAAATTTTGCGCACCCGCAGGTGCGATGCGCGCAGTTCGCCGATGAGCTTTTCACCCTCGGCGACGAAGAGTCCGTGCTCCGTGCGGCCGCGTTTGTCGGCCAGCGTGCGGACGAGTTGGATTTCGGCTTTGGTCATCGGCGTTTTTCTATGACAAAGGTTTCGCGTTCGGCAGCGGCATAGGTCTCGGGGAAAATCGTGCGGGCTTCGTCGACCAGCACCTGTTCGTCCTTGTAGCGCGACGAGTAGTGGCCTATCAGC
>CAMWYI010000054.1 GCA_947178455.1 uncultured Alistipes sp.
ACGCGGCGGCGGAACGGCTGTCGGGCACGGTGCTGGAAATCGGCACGGGAACGGGCTACGGCATACGGGTCGTGGCACCGCATGCCGACCGGTTCGTCACCATCGACAAACACCGTCCGGCGAATCTGCCGGAGTTGACGCAGGAAGTCCCGAACGTCGAGTTCCGCGCAGCGACGGTGCCGCCGCTGCCCTTTGCGGACGAAAGTTTCGACTGCGTGATTTCGTTTCAGGTCATCGAACACATCGAACAAGACGCGACATTCGTGCGCGAAGTGTACCGCGTACTGCGGCCGGGCGGGAAATTCATCGTCACGACGCCCAACGCCCCGATGTCGCTGACGCGCAATCCGTGGCACGTGCGGGAATATCGGGCCGAAGAACTCCGCGCACTGCTGCAAGGGCCGTTCAAGCAAGTCGAAATGCTGGGCGTATCGGGCAACGAGCGGGTCATGGAGTACTACGAACGCAACCGCGAGGGCGTGCGGCGCATCACGCGATTCGACGTTTTCGACCTGCAACACCGCCTGCCGCGCCGGCTGCTGCAAATCCCCTACGACCTGCTGAACCGGCTGAACCGCCGCAAGCTGCTGCGGCAAAACCGCGCGCTGACCACTGCTATCCGCATGGACGACTACCGCGTCGGGCCGGTCGACGAACGCTGTTTCGACCTGTTTTTCGTGGCGGAAAAAGCGCGGTAACATTTTCGCATGACGTCTCTCACGGGCCGCATCGGCCCATGAAGAAAACCGAATTTCCGAAAAAATTTGCGCGAACGACAAAAATTCCCTACTTTTGTCGCCCGGGTGAGTCTTATACGACCAGCTCCCGCAGAATCCCCCAGGCGAGGAATCGAGCAAGGGTATGCGGTCGTAGCGGTGCGATATAAGGAGCTCACCCTTTTTTCATGCCCCTGTCCAGCAGGGGTTTTGCATTTTCAGCGAAAAATCACTATTTTTGTAGGATTCCTGTGGGAATCCGAATCAACGAATCGAAACAAATAAGCAACGAACATGGACATACTCGCCAGTTTGATTAAAGCCGTGTTCGGCTCCAAAGCCGACAAAGACCGCAAGGAAATCGAACCTTACATCCAGAAAATCAAGGCCGTCTACCCCGCTATCGAGGCCCTCACGAACGACGAACTGCGCGCCCGCAGCGAAGCGCTCAAACAGCAAATCGCCGACTTCATCGCTCCCGACGAAACGCACATCGTGGAGCTGAAAGCCACGCTGGAAAAGGCTGAAACGACGCTCGCCGAAAAAGAGCGCGTCTCGAAAGAAATCGACGAAACGACGAAGCGCATCGACGAGAAAATCGAGGAGAAACTCGACGAAATTCTGCCCGAAGCCTTCGCTATCATGAAGGACACGGCCCGCCGTTTCGCCCAAAACGACGAAGTGGTCGTTACGGCAAACGATTTCGACCGCGATTTGGCGGCCACGAAAGATTTTGTCCGCATCGAGGGCGACAAAGCCGTCTACTCGAACCACTGGACGGCCGGCGGCAACGACATCAAATGGGACATGATTCACTACGACGTCCAGCTGTTCGGCGGCGTGGTGCTCCACAAAGGCAAAATCGCCGAAATGGCGACCGGCGAAGGCAAAACCCTCGTGGCGACGCTGCCGGTCTTTTTGAATGCGCTGGCCAAGAAAGGCGTGCACTTGGTGACGGTCAACAACTATCTGGCCAAGCGCGACTCGGAGTGGATGGGCCCGATGTACCAGTTCCACGGGCTGTCGGTCGCCTGCATCGACGACACGCAACCCAACTCCGAAGCCCGCCGTCAAGCCTACATGGCCGACATCACGTTCGGTACGAACAACGAATACGGCTTCGACTACCTGCGCGACAACATGGCCTCGTCGCCCAAAGACCTCGTACAGCGCAAACACCATTTCGCGATTGTCGATGAGGTCGACTCGGTGCTCATCGACGACGCCCGCACACCGCTCATCATTTCGGGCCCCGTGCCCAAAGGCGACGACCAGCTGTTCGAGCAGTACCGGCCCGCTATCGACCACCTCTACAATCTGCAAAAGAACCTCGTGACGTCGCTGCTGGCCGAAGCGCGCCAACTCATCAGTGCCGACAAGACGGACGAAGGCGGCGTGAAACTCTATCGCACCCACAAGGGTCTGCCGAAGTACAAGCCCTTAATAAAATACTTGTCGGAAACGGGCGTCAAGGCGTTGATGCAGAAGACCGAGAACATCTACATGCAGGACAACAACCGCCGCATGCCCGAAATCACGGACGACCTCTATTTCGTCATCGACGAGAAACTGAACTCGGTGGAACTGACCGACAAAGGCCACGAAGCGCTGTCGAAATACTTTAACGAGGAGGGGTTCTTCGTGCTGCCCGACATCGGAGCCGAAATAGCCGAACTGGAAAAGAGCGGACTCTCGGCCGAAGAGCGTGCGCAGAAACGCGACGAAATCATCAACGAATATGCCGTCAAATCGGAACGTGTCCACACGGTCATCCAGCTGCTGAAAGCCTACGCGATGTTCGAGAAAGACATCGAATACGTGGTGATGGACAACAAGGTGAAAATCGTCGACGAACAGACGGGCCGTATTCTCGAAGGCCGCCGCTATTCGGACGGCCTGCACCAAGCTATCGAAGCCAAAGAGCACGTCAAGGTCGAAGCCGCGACGCAAACCTTTGCGACCATCACACTGCAAAACTACTTCCGCATGTACCACAAGCTGGGCGGCATGACCGGTACGGCCGAAACGGAGGCATCGGAGTTTTGGAGCATCTACAAACTGGACGTCGTGGTCATTCCGACCAACCGTCCGGTCATCCGCGACGACCGTCAGGACTTGGTTTACAAGACCAAACGCGAAAAATACAACGCCGTAATCGAAGAAATCGTCCGGCTGGTCGACGAAGGCCGTCCGGTGCTGGTCGGCACGACGTCGGTCGAAATCTCGGAGCTGTTGAGCCGCATGCTGAAACTGCGCGGCATCAAACACAACGTGCTGAATGCCAAGCAACACCAGCTGGAAGCCCAAATCGTGGCCGAAGCAGGACGCGCAGGACAGGTGACCATTGCCACGAACATGGCCGGTCGCGGTACCGACATCAAGCTGACGCCCGAAGTACGCGAAGCGGGCGGTCTGGCTATCATCGGCACGGAACGCCACGAAAGCCGCCGCGTCGACCGTCAGCTGCGCGGCCGTGCGGGACGTCAGGGCGACCCGGGTTCGTCGCAGTTCTTCGTGTCGCTCGAAGACAACCTGATGCGTCTGTTCGGTTCGGGCCGCATCGCCACGATGATGGACCGCATGGGACTGGAAGAGGGCGAAGTAATCCAAGCGGGCCTGATGACCCGCGCTATCGAACGGGCGCAGAAGAAGGTCGAGGAAAACAACTTCGGCATCCGCAAACGGCTGCTGGAATACGACGATGTGATGAACTCGCAGCGCGAAGTCATCTACACGCGCCGCCGCCATGCGCTCTACGGCGAACGCATCGAAATTGACCTCAACAACATCATGTACGACTATGCCGACGATTTCGTCGAGAACAATCGCGGCGTGGACTACGAGGATTTCCGGTTCGAGCTGATTCGCGAAGTGGCAGTCGAACCGTCGTTCGATGCCGCAGCCTACGACAAAGCCAAACCCGAAGAACTGGTCGAATGGATTGTCGAAGATATGAAATCGCTCTGCGCGCGGCGTGCCAAAGCGATTGCCGACACGGTGCGCCCCGTGATGGAGAAAGTCTATGTCGACCGCAAAGACCAACTCGATTCGGACATCTACATTCCGGTGACGGACGGGCATTTGGGCTACAACATTCCGGTCAACATGCAGAAATGCAAGGACACGGACGGAGCGGAGATTTTCCGCGTATTCTCCAAAGTGGTGATGTTCACCTCGATAGACGACGCATGGCGCGAACATCTGCGCGAAATGGACGACCTGCGCCAAAGCGTGCAGAATGCCGCCTACGAACAGAAAGACCCGCTGCTGATTTACAAGTTCGAGTCGTTCGGGCTGTTCGCGAAGATGCTCGTCAAGGTGAACCGCGAGGTGCTTTCGATTTTGAGCCGTGCCTACGTGCCGGTACGCGAACAGGGAGCCGAAGCCGCGCAACGCCAACAGCAACACCGCGACCGTGCGAAAGTGGATGTCAACAAGCTGCAAGCCTCGCGCATGCAGGCAGCCGCGCAAGCAGGCCAGCAAGACCGGCAGAAGACGATGCCCATTCAAGCGGACAAGAAAATCGGCCGCAACGACCCGTGTCCCTGCGGTTCCGGCAAGAAGTACAAGAACTGTCACGGCAAAGGATTGTAGCGCATGGGCTATCAAGAAGAGAAGCAGCGGCAGCTGGACATGCGTTATCTGCGCATGGCGCGCATCTGGGCCGAAAACTCCTACTGCGTGCGGCGCAAGGTAGGCGCGCTAATCGTCAAGGATAAGATGATTATCTCGGACGGCTACAACGGCACCCCGTCGGGATTCGAGAACGTTTGCGAAGACGAGAACGGGCACACGAAATCCTGCGTGCTGCACGCCGAAGCCAATGCCATTACGAAAGTGGCGAAGTCGGCGAACAACTGCGACGGCTCGACGCTCTACATCACGGCAGCCCCCTGTATCGAGTGCTCGAAACTGATTATTCAGGCCGGTATCAAACGGGTCGTCTACTCCGAAGACTATCGGTCGGAGGAGGGGCTGGATTTGTTGCGACGCGTCGGCATCGAATGCGTCAAATGCGACCCCGACGCTCAATAATAAGGTAACGGACGCTACGAATAAAAGGCCTGCAACCGATGGTTGCAGGCCTTTGTCATTTCTGTGCCGAGCGTCAGAACGGCAGGTCGTCGGGGTCTTCGGCCGGAACCGAAGGTGCCGCCGGAGCCTGTGTCGGCTGGGATGCAGCAGGTTGAGCGCCGTACTGGGGAGCAGCGGAAGAACCCTGCGCCGGAGCACCCTGCGAACCGCCGTAACTCGGTGCGCCGTAACCACCGCCCTGCGGAGCCCCGCCGTAATTCTGACCGGCCCCCTGCGGCTGACCGTAACCGGCACCGCCGGCAGGAGCCGCATTGTTGTCGCCGCGACGGCCCAACAAGTTCATCGAATCGGCCAAAATCTCGGTCGTATAACGTTTGTTGCCGTCCTTGTCCGTCCATTCGCGCGTACGCAGACGCCCCTCGACGTAAATCTGCGAGCCTTTGTGCACGTAACGATCCACGATGTCGGCCAAACCGCGCCACAGCGTAACGGTATGCCACTCGGTATGCTCTTTCGTCTCGTTCGCCTGACGGTCGAAAATCCGCTCGGTCGTCGCCAACCGCACGCGGGCCACTTTCGTTCCGTTTTCGAGCGAACGCACCTCGGGGTCGATACCGACATTGCCGACCAGAATCACCTTGTTGACCATAGATGTGTTATTTCAGATTTTTAATCATTTGCTTGAAGAGCATTTCCATGCGGGCTCCTGCCTTGCGGCCCTGCAACTGGACATCCTCGTGGTCGCCCACCTCGTCCGACAAGCCGCAGTTGGTGATGACCGAAACGCCGAACACCGGAATCGACATGTGGCGCGCCACGATGACTTCGGGCACGGTGGACATGCCGGCCGCATCGCCGCCGATGACCTTGTAGAACCGGTACTCGGCCTGCGTCTCGAACGTCGGACCCGTACCGCCGACGTAAACGCCGTATTGCAGCTTGATTCCCTCCGCTTCGGCGATTCGCGTCACCTGTGCAATCAACTCTTTGTCATAGCAGTTGTGCATATCGGGAAAGCGGGGCCCCAAATCCTCCATGTTCGGCCCGATGAGCGGGTTGGGCAAGAGGTTGATGTGGTCGGTGATAATCATCAGGTCGCCCACGCGGAACGACGGATTGACACCGCCCGAAGCATTGGACACGAAAAGGTAACGGATGCCGAGCTGTGCCATGACGCGCACGGGCAGGGTCACCTGCGACATGGCGTATCCTTCATAATAATGAAACCGGCCCTGCATGGCCACGACGCGACAGCCCTCGACCGTTCCGAAAATCATCCGGCCCGCATGGCCCTTGACGGTCGACTGCGGAAATCCGGGAATCTCCGCGTATTCGACGATGTGCTCCGCTGCGATACCGTCGGCGAAACCGCCCAAACCGGTACCGAGAATGATTCCTACTTCGGGCCGAAACCCGGCGATGCGTTCGCGGAGAAACTCCGCCGCACGGTTAATTTCTTCTGACATCTTTTTCCAATTTTTGCAGAAAATCCGCCCCTGAATCCTTGATGAACGAGATATTGATGGGCTGATAGTACAATCGGGCGCGCACGTCGGCCGGAATGCGGGAGGAACGAATCATCTTCACGGCATCTTTTTCGGTCGTGACGATGACCGCCTCGGGATAACGGGCCAACATACCGGAAAGCCGGTGCATGTCGCCCACGCGATAGACATGATGATCCTCCAATGTCACGGCCTCTTTCAGCGTGAACTGTTCGCGCAGCGTATCGATAAACGGCTTGGGGTTGCCGATGCCCGAGAGCCCGATGACCTGCTGTTCGGGGCCCAACGTTTCGAGCACCGCATCGGCCGGAAAAATCGGCTGGGGGCGGAAACTCTCGAACCGAGTATAGTAGATACGCTGGTAAGCGAACTGAATCAGCACCTTGTGGAACAATCGCCGGTCGAGCGGCGACATGTTGGGCGGGCACTTCGTGACGACGAAGTAGTGGGCGCGGTGCAACGATTCGGGCACATCGCGCAAGTCGCCGAGCGGCAACAGCCGGTCGTACTGAATGGGGCGCGTGGCGTCGATCATCACGATGTTGATTTTGGCCTCGACGCGCCGATGCTGGAATCCGTCATCCATGACGATGAGGTCGACTTCGGGGTGCTCGGACTGAATCCGGCGGATGCCCTCCGCCCGTTTTTCGCACACGACGACCACCGTCGAAGGGAACTTGCGCTTGATTTGCAACGGCTCGTCGCCCACCTCGCGGTAATGCGAATCAACGGAGACTTCGAGATAACCTTTCGTCCGCCGTCCGTACCCGCGCGAGAGCAGCGCCACGTTGTGCATCTGCGACATATAATCGATGACGAACTCTGCCATCGGAGTTTTGCCCGTACCCCCGACGGTGATGTTGCCGATGCAGATGATCGGAATATCAAAACGCTCGCCGGTGAGCAGCCCCTTTTCATAAAGGGCGTTGCGGAATTTCACTCCCATTCCGTACAAGGCGGCTGCCGGTGCGAGCAGAATTTTCAACATGGCGCGATACCCGTTTTTTTTATAATTCACAACTTTACAAAAGTAACCATAATTATCGGAAAGTCAAAACAAAAACGGCACAAATTTCGAGCCGCAGGGACAAAAGAGCGCGAAAGTTGCCGATTTCCGCTTTTTTTGCGTAAATTTGCTTCCGGTTATGAAACGAATGATTCTCTTGCTTTGCACGCTGGTTGGGACGGGCATCCTGATGCTGTCGTGCACTCCGAAAGACGACGCAGCCGCAGAAAAAGGCCCGCGCAACCTCGTTTACGGCATCGATGCCGACGACTACCGGCTGGAAACGGGCGAAGTCGCCAACGGCGAAACGATGGGCAAACTGCTGGGACGCTACGGCATCGCGCCCGCGACGGTCGACCGGCTCGACCGCGTGTCGAAAAATCTATTTCCGCTGCGCAACATCCGCGCCGGACACAAGTACACCGCCTTCATCCACGAAGATTCGCTCAATACGCCGCATCTCGACCACTGGGTCTACGAGCAGAGCCTGACCGACTACGTGGTGTTCAGTTTCTGCGACGATACGGTCGCCGTGCGCCGCGACACGAAACCTTACACGCTGCGCCGTACGAAAAAGAGCGCAGTCATCACCTCGTCGCTCTGGGGAGCCGTCATGGAACAGAACTTGCCCTATGCGCTGGCAGCCGAAATGGAGGATGTCTATCAATGGACAATCGACTTTTTCGGGATTCGCAAGGGCGACAGCTTCACGGTCGTCTACGACGAACGGTTCATCGACGATACGGTGTCGGTGGGCATCGGACGCATTTGGGGCGCGCGATTCACGCAGGGCGGCAAGGATTACTACGCCATTCCGTTCCATCAGGGCGGCAAGGTGCAATACTGGGAAGCCGACGGCGCGAGCCTGCGCAAGCAGCTGCTGAAAGCGCCGCTCAAATACACGCGCATCAGCTCGCGGTTCACCTACGCCCGCAAGCACCCGATTTACAAGGTCTACCGTCCACACACGGGCGTGGACTACGCAGCGCCGAAAGGCACGCCCGTCCACGCGGTGGCCGACGGCGTGGTGACGTTCAAAGGCTGGGGCGGAGGTGGCGGCAACACGCTCAAAATCAAGCATGCCGGAAACCTGCAAACGGGCTACCTCCATTTGAGCCGCTATGCCAAAGGCATCGCGACGGGCAAACGGGTCGTGCAAGGACAATTAATCGGGTACGTCGGTTCGACGGGCGCATCGACGGGCCCACACCTCGACTACCGCATCTGGAAGAACGGCACGCCCATCGACCCGCTGAAAATCCCGCAGCAACCGGCCGAACCTATCGCCAAAGCCAACCGCGAAGCATTCGAATTCGTGCGCGACCGCGTCATGGCCGAACTGAACAGCGACGTGGCGGACGAAGAACGCATCACCCGACTGGATTCGCTGGAACTCATCGAATTCCGAACGGCAGCGGATAGCTTGCGGATAGCGCCGCAAGCATCGGAAACGACAGCGGGCACGACCGAACCGGCGAAAAAGACGAAAAAATAGCACGCGGTGAACGGAATCCGTACTGCGCCCGACACAGAAGCGGAACGGATTGCGCAAACATAACGACACAGGCATGGAACAACGGACAGCGGTCATCATCGTGGCAGGCGGCAGCGGAACACGCTGCGGCGGCACGCTACCCAAACAGTTCCGGCTGCTCGGGAACCGTCCGGTGTTGGCCCGCACAATCGACCTGTTCGCCCAAGCCCTGCGCGGGGCGGAAATCGTGGTCGTCCTACCGGCGCAATACACCGATTTTTGGAAAAACTTTTCGGCCCGTTTCGACGTAGCCGCGCACACGGTCGTGGCGGGCGGAGCCGAACGTTTCGATTCGGTGCGATGCGGATTGCAAGCACTCCGCACCGCCCCCGAACTGATAGCCGTACAGGATGCCGTGCGTCCGCTCGGAACGCCGGAAATGATTTGCCGAATCGTTGCGGCAGCCGCAGAAAGCGGAGCGGCCGTTCCGGCAGTAGCACCTGTCGATTCGTTCCGCGAAACCGATGGCGACGCGTCGCACATCGTTGACCGCAGCCGCCTGCGCATCGTGCAAACGCCGCAGGTTTTCAGAGCCGACTGGCTGACGGCGGCCTATCGCACGGAGTACGACCCGCGATTCACGGACGATGCGTCGGTCGTGGAAGCGGCCGGACATGCCGTCCGGCTGGTCGAAGGCGAACGCACGAATCTGAAACTTACCGAACCGGATGATTTCGCCGTAGCCGAAGCCTTGCTGGCCGCCCGCGAAGCGGAACGAAACGCCGAAACCGCCGTCTCCGGCGCAACAACCGATACCGAATGAAAACGACCACCGTCTACCGATACCGCATCGACCGCCGCACGTTCTACTGGACGCTGGTCCATTTGGCCGTTTACACGCTGATGGGCATCGGGCTCTATTATCTCTACGAGGGCGGCTATTTTTCGGCATGGTTCACGTCGTTCATCGTTGCCGCCGTCGCGCTCATGGCGCTTTCGATTCCCCGAAAAATAGTCGTCACGGAAGACAAAGTCGAAATCCGCTGTCTGCTCGACCAAACCGAGCTCGCCCGTGCCGAAATCAAGGCGGTGCGGCGAATCGACGCCCGCCGCATGAAATGGGTGATTCCGTTGTTCGGCGGTTGCGGATTTTTCGGCTACTACGGCTACTATTTCGACCTGCGTCGCTTCGAGCGGGTGAAAATCTATGCGTCGGTATGGCGGAATTTCGTTGAAATCGAGGATATTTACGACGATTTGCTGATTGTTTCGTCGCCCGATGCCGACCGATTGGTCGCAGAACTGACCCAGCGACAAGACGGCAATCCGACGAACGAAAGTGAAGCGGCGAATGCCACGTCCGAAGCGGACGACCCGAAATGGGAACAGCCCGAATTATTTGCAGAATAGTCCGAAAATACCTACCTTTGGACATCCGAATGTTCGGACAAACTTAATTCAACCAAACACCATGTTCAAAAAAATCCTGTTCCTGATGGCGGCTATGGCCGTTTTTTCGGGGGGGGGTATGTGAAGGCACCGAAACTCGAACCCGAATTTGAAGGCGAACTAATGGGGGTATTCCCCGACGGCTCGGCCAA